>CAYXHU010000092.1:0-6469 GCA_964464675.1 uncultured Acidimicrobiia bacterium | reverse complement strand
CACCGAGGCCGAGGAACGACAGCGCCGCCTCCGCGAGGATCGCGAAGGCCAGCGACAGCGTGGTCTGCACGATGATCGGCGCGAGCACGTTGGGCAGCACGTGGCGGAAGATGATGCGGGCGTCGCCGGCGCCGAGGGATCTGGCAGCGCGGATGTAGACCTCCTCGGAGACGACGATCACGCTGCCGCGGGTGATGCGGGCGAAGATCGGGGTGTAGACGAGGCCGATGGCGATCATCGCGTTGCGCACCCCCGGCCCGAGCACCGCCAGTATGGCGATGGCCAGCAGGATGGCCGGGAACGAAAAGAGGATGTCCATGAGCCGCATGAGGATCGAATCGGTCACCCCGCGGTAGTACCCGGCGAGCAGCCCGATGGGGACGCCGACGCCGAGGGCGAACCCGACGGCGATGAAGCCGACCTGCAGCGACACGCGGGAGGCGATGATCACCCGGCTCATCACGTCCCGGCCGAGTTCGTCGGTGCCGAACCAGTGGGCGGCGGAAGGGCCGGTGAGCCGATTCTCGATGTCGATCTCGTTGATGCCGTACGGGGCGACCGTCTTGGCGAAGACGGCGACGAGGATCAGCAGTCCGAGCACCACCAGCCCGGCGACCGCCAGCCGGTTGGCGAGCAAGGTCTGCCAGACCTCCCGGGACCTCGAGATGGGCTTCTCGGGAAGGCGTTCCAGCTCGATGCGTGCCGTGTCGGTCATGAGACGCGCACCCGCGGGTCGAGCCGGGCGTAGATGAGGTCGACGATCAGGTTGATGGTCAGGAACATGAAGGCGATGTACAGCACGGACCCTTGGAGGAGGGTGTAGTCGCGGTCCTTGACGGCGGTCAGGGCAAGCCGGCCGAGTCCCGGCCAGGCGAAGATGACCTCGACCACCACGACACCGCCCATCAGGAAGCCGAGCTGGAGCCCGACCACCGTGACGATCGGGATCCACGCGTTCGGGAGGACGTGGCGGCGCACGATCTTCCACTCGGAGAGTCCCTTGGCGCGAGCGGTGCGCACGTAGTCCTGGTTGAGCGCCTCGAGGACTGCGGATCTGACGAACCGCGTGACGATCGATCCCGAGATCAGCCCCACCGTGACCGCAGGGAGGATGAGGTGCCGGAGCCAGTCCACCGGGCTCTCGGTGATCGACACGTACCCGGACGACGGGAGCCAGCTCAGCGTGAGGGCGAAGAGCAGGATGTACATGACCCCAGCCCAGAAGTCGGGCATCGAGATCCCCACCTGGCTGGCCGCCGACACGGCGTAGTCGAGGGGACGGCCGGAACGTACTGCAGAGATGATCCCGGCAGGGAGAGCTACGACGAGTGCCACGAACAGGGCGGCGAAGGCGAGCGTGATCGTGGCGGGGAGCCGTTCGAGGACCAAGGTGGTCACCGGCTGGCTGTTGCGGAAGCTCAGCCCGAGATCGCCGGTGAGGGCGTTGCCGAGCCAGGCGAAGTACTGCTCGATGATCGGGCGATCCAGACCGGCACGTTCCCGCAGCATGTCGTAGAGGTCCTGGTCGAAACGCGTGCCGAGGGCGACCCGCACCGGGTCGCCGGGAACGAGATGGATGAGGGCGAACACGACGATGCTCACCCCGAGCAGGGCCACGATCATCTGCAGGATCCGCCTGACCAGATACCCACCCATGTCGGTTCCCGTCCCTCCGAGACGCCCGACACCCGGTGAGAGGGGGAACCTCTCACCGGGGTGCCGGATGTCGCTCTGCGGTTACTGGCTGAGGAAGGTCTCCTCGAAGCGGATGGCGTTGTCGCCGCGGGTCGTGTACCCGCCGACCTCGTCACGCCAGGCGTTGATGTTGTCGGGGTTGTACAGGTAGATGTACGAGGCGTCGTCGACGATCATCTTCGCCGCCTCGTCGTAGAGCGCCTTGCGGGCCGCTTGATCGGTCTCGACACGAGCCGCATCGAGCAGGGCATCGACCTCCGGATTCGAGTAACCCTGGAAGTTGAAGCCGCCTTCGGAGTGATGCTGCGCGTAGTAGAAGTCGTCGGGATCGATGTTGCCGATCCAGCTCAGCATGAACGCGTCGAACTCGCCGTTGGCCTCGCGGTCCAGCCACGTGGTGAAGTCGACGTCGGCGATCTCCACGGTGATCCCGAGTGCCGCGAGTTGTGCGGCGATCACCTGCGCCTGGGTCACGGTCTCCGGGAAGTCGCTGGTCACCAGGAACTCGATCGTGAGGTCGCTCACCCCGGCTTCGTCGAGCAGCGCCTGGGCTCCGGCGATGTCGCCGGGCTGGTAGGGCGAATACTCGAAGTACCACGCTGCGTTCGAAGCGGGGATCGCCGTCTGGTTGGACGTCGCCGCCCCGAACTGCGCCGCCTCGGTGATGACGTCCCGGTCGATCGCCATGGCGATGGCCTGCCGCACCCTGACGTCGTCGAACGGCGGCCGGTTCTGGTTGAGCGCGAAGTAGTGGTAGTCGCCGCCGGGGACCCGCCCGACGGTGATGCCGTCCTCGGCGGAAAGCGTCTCGATGTCCTGCGGCGGGACGGCATCGATCCAGTGGACCTCGCCGGTCCGCAGGGCGGTGAGCTTGGTGCCGGCATCGGGGATCTGGACGAACCGGACGCCGTCGAGCATCGGCAGCCCTTCGTCGGCCCGCCAGTAGTCCGGGTTCTTCTCGAGCACGATGCCCTGGTCGGGCGACTGAGAGACGAACCGGAACGGGCCCGTCCCGACCGGCTGGGTGGCGATGGTGCCGTCCTCGACGATCTCACGAGGCACGATGGCCATGCCCTTGAACCCGGCGATCGAAACCAGCAGGTTCGGGCTGGGTCGGGTCAGCTTGATGTCGACGGTGTAGTCGTCGACGGCCGTGAAGGACTCGACGGACGCGAAGCGCCATCCGTTGAGGCCTTCGGCGACGATCCGCTCGAAGCTGTACACCACGTCGTCGGCGACGAACTCGCGGCCGTTGTGGAACTTGACGCCCCGGCGGAGATTGAAGGTCCACGTCAGATTGTCGGGGCTGATGGTCCAGTCCTCCGCGAGGGCCGGTTCCATCGAGAGGTCCTCCGCGGGCTGCACCAGCGTGTCGTACACGTTCTCGAGCACCTGGAAGCTGGCGTAGGCGCTGGTGAGGTGCGGATCGAGCGTGTCGGGTTCGGACCCCTGGGCGGCAATGAGGATCGCCGGTTCTGCCGACGGCTCCGTAGTCGTGGCGGCTGCGGTCGTCGTGGTCGTGTCCTCTCCGCCTCCGCCGGTCGTGGTCGTCGCTGCGGCTGTCGTCGTCGTCGCTGCGGCGGCACTCGTCGTGGTGGCGTCGTCGTCGTCGCCGCACGCGGCGGCAACCAGCGCGAACACCATGAGCAAGGGGATCGCTCTCGTCAGGATCTTGCTGTTTCGCATGTGGTTCCTCCCGGTTGGGTACGCCGGCTGTCGCACGGTCCTCAGAAACTGGGGGGCGTCACGGCCCCGACGATGAGCGCTTCGACGTCGGTGGGGTTCCGCCACCAGTGGCTCACGCCCGAGTCGTAGGTGATGGCGTCACCTTCGTGCAGAGTGTGGAACGAGTCTCCGACCATGACCTCGAGCGAGCCCTCCAGCAGCAGGACACACTCCTCCCCCTTGTGCAAGAACGGTTCGTCCTCGTTGCTGAAGCCGGGGGAAACCCGGGTGAGCAGCATCTCGAGCTTGCCCTGGAGGTTGGGGGTCAGCAGCTCGTACACGAGCGCCCTACTGCCCAGACGCAGGTGCTTGCGCTGATGGGCACGCACCACGGAGGCGGCGCCTGCGGCCGTCTCGCGGCGGGGGTCGTCGAGCAGGTCGCCGACCCGTAGTCCGAGCGCCTGGCTGATGCGGTAGAGCGTCCTGAAGGACGGGTTTCCGTGCCCTCGCTCCACCTCGCTGATGATCCCGGCGCTGACCTGGGCTGCTTCGGCGAGCTGCCTCACGGTGAATCGGCCGGCGCGAGCGGCGTGCAGCCGACGACCGAGATCGACCACAGAGGCCGCTACAGCCTGGTTCGGCTCGGCGGTGTCGCGATCCCCGATGCCCACTCCCCTCATTCACTCTGTTGTAGGTGCGTTCACTCTAGTGAACGCACCTGTCGGATGCCGGGCGGGCACGATGAGCGGAGAGCGAAGTAGCGTTCCGCTGTCATGACCTACTCGATCATCGCCCGCGATCCGGTGTCCGGTGACCTGGGCGCGGCGACCCAGACCCGGTACCTGGCGGTGGGAGCCACCGTCCCGTGGGCTCGCCCCGGCACCGGCGTGGTCGTGACCCAGGCGCTCACCGAGCCCGCGCACGGGCCCCGCCTGCTCGATCTGCTGGCGTCGGGCACACCGGCGCGTGCCGCTCTCGAGGCCGTGCTGGCAGCCGATCCCTCCCCGGGGTTCCGCCAGGTCGGCCTGATCGACGCAGCGGGGAGCATCGCGGTGCACACCGGCGAACGCTGCATCCAGTTCGCCGGCCACGTCGTCGAACAGAACCATGCCGCCGTGGCCAACATCGCCCGGGAACCCGGGTTGCCCGAGGCGATGAGCCGAGCCTTCGCGTCGGCGGCCGGCTCACTGGCGCGACGTCTGGCCGCAGGCCTGCAGGCAGGCGATGAGCAGGGCGGCGATCTGCGAGGCCGCCAGTCCGCAGCGCTCCTCGTGGTGTCGGGCGACCCGGCCGATCCGCCCTGGTCCACACGGGTGGACCTGCGGGTCGACGACCACACCGATCCCGTCCGGGAGATCACGAGACTACTGACGATCCAGGAGGCCTACGGGCAGCTGAGCCTCGGCATCAACCTGCTCTTCGCTGAGGCGGCAGAAGCGTCACTCACCCACTTCGCGGCCGCAGCCGAACTCGCCCCCGACAACCCCCAGATCGCCTTCTGGCACGCCTTCGCCGCTGAGACGTCGGGCCACCCCGTGCCGAGGACCACCCCGGACGACCCGCGCTGGGCCGAACTGCGGCGCCGCCTCGGGGAACTGGGCCTCCCCGGCCCATCCTGAAGATCTGCCGAGCCCGCCGTTTCGCATGAGCTTCGATCCGATGAGGCGATCCGGGTGGGGGCACGCGGGGCAGGGGTCGGGCAGGAGAGCAGGCATTGCGGGCGACCACCTCGCCGGGGTCCCGATCGGTGGCGCCGTCGCTACCCGGAGTCGCGAGGTGGACGATCGCCCGGATGCTCCGCCGGCGGTCCCGTCACGGAGATCACCTCGTCACGGGAACGGAGCGAGGACACGATCTCGGTCATGGCCTCCGCTCCGACCCCGACGAGCTCACAGCTCAGATGCCGTGTTCCTTCGGTTTCGATCATGGAGATCTGATGCACTTGGGCGCCGAGCGCGTTGAGGGTCTCGAACAGCGGAGTCAGCGTTCCGTGCCCGGCGTGGTACTCGATCTGGAGCGGCTGGACCTTGCCTCGGCGCAGAAACCCCCGAACCGGAGCGAAGCCCACCATGGTCGCGAGAGAGACCAGGAGCGCTACCGCAGCAACCACGTAGAGCCCGAAGCCCGCGGCAACGCCGACTGCCGCGGCGAACCACAACGTGGCTGCGGTGGTGATCCCGCTGATGGTGAACCCCGTTCGGATCATCCCGCCGGCACCTATGAACCCGATTCCGGTCACCACTTGGGCCGCAACCCTCGTGAGGTCCGTGCCGTCTGCTGTGACCGACGCGCCGGCAACGGCGAACAGCGCTGCTCCAGCCGCAACAAGCGTGTGGGTGCGGAGACCGGCGGTCTTGTGTTGGATCTCTCGCTCGACACCGAGGGCGGCACCCAGGGCGGCGGCGAGGCACACGCGCAGGATCATCTCAATGTCCGACATCGGCACAGGGATCACCCCTCCGGTAGAGGCTGCACGCCGGCCTTCGCGACAGAAGCCGTCGACGGAGGCCGACAGCTGTCGAGCGTACCGCGAGCTCCCCTCGGCCGCAGTCGGCGTACTCACAGCGGAGCGGACGTCTCCGGTAGGCCGGAACCGGGCGGCAGCCACACCGAGACCACGCGTGAGCAGGCGGAGCCCCCGGGGCGTCGGCTCTCAGGCGACACGGCGAATCGTGCGTCGGTAGGGTGATGCCAGGTCTGACGGAGGGGGCCGATGGGACGCCATGACCGGTCGCAGCGCATCCCACGGAACGGCGGGCGTGCGGTCCTGGCCGTGCTGGCCCTGGTCACGCCTCTGCTGGCCCTCCCCCGGCCGGCTCCGGCGCAGACGTCCACCTGGGTGCTCGAGGAGACGCTCGTCAACCCGAACGACGAGCCCACCGAGTTCGTCGTCGGCGTCACCCCCTACTACTACGAGTCGCCCCGGTTCGATGGGACCTTCGAGCGATACACCCTGTCGCCCGGGAGCATGATCGCTTCATCGGCCTCGGTCGAGCGCGGGTTCCAGTACTGGAACGTCACGTTCTCGTTCTCGATGGACCCACTGCCGGCCGTCCTCACCCCGGGGGAGACCGTCACGCTCGGGGCCACGGGGAGCGCCTCCGGCGAC
>CAYXHU010000091.1:0-6570 GCA_964464675.1 uncultured Acidimicrobiia bacterium | reverse complement strand
GACCGCGTCGTCGTAGGTGTCCATATTGGACGTGACGACGCCGCCGGCCGGGTCGGCGTACCCGAACATGACCTGGTCGATCAGCGCCTGGTACGGCACCGCGGCGACGATTGCCCTTCGCACGTCGATGTTGGGCACCAGGTTCACGTTGATCGCCATGTAGTGGACACCCGTCGTCGGGATCTCGTAGATCCGGACGTTCGGGTCGGTTGCCAGCTCGGGCAGCAGCCGCTCCGGCAGGCCGGTGGCGACATCGAGCTCGCCGGTCCGCACCAGCTGAGCACGCTGAGTCGCATCGGGGATGGTGCGGATCACCACGCCCGAGTTGGCGACGTTATCCGCGTCCCAGTAGTACGGGTTGGGCTCCAGCACCACCTGGGTGTCCGGGCTGAACTCGTCGATGTAGTACGGGCCCGAGCCGGCACTCTTGTCGTTCAGGTACACGAAGCCCCACGGGTCCTCGTCGGTGGAGTTCTCGTCCACCAGGCCCTTGTTGATCGCACCGAACACCTGGAACGTCAGGAACCGCTCGAAGAGCGGGCTCTGGACGGTGGTGCGGACCTGGAAGGTGTACTCGTCCACGACGGTCAACTGGTCGGCCGAGGAGATCCCGATGAACGGGAGCAGCACCCCGATGTATCCGGGGCCTTCGATGGACCGCTGGAACACGTACTTGTAGTCCTCGGCGGTCACCGGGTCGCCGTTGTCGAACTCGGCATCCCGGCGCAGGTTGAACGTTGCCAGCATGCCGCCGTCGTCGGTGAGTTCGATCGTATAGCTCTCCGCCCCGGCGCCTACGTGGTTCTCGCGGCTGCCGATGAAGACGCCGCCTTGATCGACGGGCTCCTGGACGATGAGCGGCTCGTACACGGCGTGGGTCACCGCATACGCCGACGTCGACCGGAACGTGTGCGGCTCGGCGATGTTCACCGTGTCGCTCAACGCCACCACGATGCGCGGCTTCTCGACCGGCGCGGCCGTGGTCGTCGTCTCCTCCGCTGCGGTCGTCGTCGTTTCGCCTGCAGCCGTGGTAGTGGTCTCCTCGCCGCCGGTCGTCGTGACGGCGTCGTCGTCGTCACCGCAGGCTGCGGCTACCAGCGCCAGCGCCAGCAGCAGGGCGAGCACGCGCGCGCCGGCCCACCTTCTTCTTGCCTTCATGCGTTTCCTCCCTCATGGCATGGCCCCTCGGCGGGGTCACGGCAATATACAGACCGCCGCCCGTCGCGCGTCGGACGGAGACGCTCGGGGGGTCCGGCGGATCGGGAGCGGGCTTCGCCCGCGCTCCTCGTCCATTCCGGCCGAATGGCTGCGCCGTCGGCGGGGAGTCCGACGGATGGGGCTCGCTGCGCTCGCCCAATCTGCCGCCTCTCAGACCGCCAGGTACTCGCCGACGCCGGACCCGGGTGGGACCTCGACCGCCGGGAAGCCTCTCCGGTAGATCCGGGCTCCGCTCGAGCCCTTCAGCGTGATGCTGCCGTCCTCGATGCGGAGCATCGCTCCCTCGCGCAGCGCCACCACGGGCGTGTCGTTCTCCTCGAGGTACTCGGTGAGCCTCTGCTCCCTGGTCTCGCCTCGGTGTGTCGAGTCCGGATCACGGTCCACGTAGTGGGGGTTGATCTGGAACGGCACGAGGCCGAGCGCCTCGAACGAGGGGGGCTCCACGATCGGCATGTCGTTCGTCGTCTTGATGGTCGGGCCGGCAACGTTGCTCCCGGCGCTCGACCCGACGTACGGCATCCCGCCCCGCACAGCGCTGCGCAGCGCCTGGAGCATCCCGGTGGCATAGAGCCGATCCAGGAGGCGGAATGTGTTCCCTCCGCCCACGAAGACCGCCGCATACTCGGCGATCCGGTCTGCCGGGTCTCCGGCGCGGTCGGCCCATTCGGCGTCGATGCCCATCCGCGCCAGCTTGGAGCAGGTGGTTTCCCCGTACCCCGCCTCGTCGTGCAGGGCGAACGGCACGAAGAGCACCCGGGCCGCGCCCACGAAGGAGCCCAACTCGGCCTCGCAGTGGTCCAGGTAGCCGCCGTCGGCCCCGGTCGAGTTGCTGATCAGCAGGAGTCGCATGGAGCCGACGATACCGGCGGGTCGCCTGGGTCGACGCCCCTCAACGAGCCGCCCCGGCCGCCTTCAGCCGGTCCTCGGCGTGGGCCGTCGCGGCCGTTGCGGTCGCGGTGCCTTCACGACGAGCCCGCCGCAGCACCTCTCCCGTGGTGTCGTAGATGCGCTCCACGGCGCGCAGTGCCCGAACCCACGAGTACTGCCGGTCCCCGAGCTCCTCGACGATGTTGATGATGCCGCCGGCGTTGGCGATGAAGTCGGGGGTGTAGAGGATCCCGGCGGCGGCCAGCCGGCCCGCGTCCTCCGGACCGAGCAGCTGGTTGTTGGCCGCGCCGACCACCGCTCCGCAGGAGAGCCGGGGGATGGTCCCGGGGTTGAGCACCGCGCCCAGGGCACAGGGGGCGAGGATGTCACACGGCGTCTCGAGGATCTCGGCGGCGGGCACGCTGCGTACACCGAACTCGGAGACGAGCGATGCCACCGCCGCGGTGTCCACGTCGGCGATCACCACGTCGCATCCCTTCTCGACCAGCAGGCCGGCGAGCACCGAGCCCACCTTCCCGACTCCCTGGATGGCGACGGTCCGCCCGGACAGCACATCGGATCCCCACAGGTGCTCGGCGGTGGCCCGCATCGCCGCCAGCACACCGTGGGCCGTCGCCGGTGACGGGTCCCCCGAGCCGCCGATCTCGACCGGCAGCCCGCTCACGTGGGTCGTCCGGCGGGCGATCACGACCATGTCCTCGACCGTCGTGCCGACGTCCTCGGCGGTGACGTACGTCCCTCCCAGCGAGTCGACCGCCCTTCCGTAGGCTTCCAGCAGGGCGTCCGACTTGACCACGGCGGGATCCCCGAGGATGACCGCCTTGCCCCCGCCGAGCGGCAGGCCGGCCCCGGCCGCCTTGTAGGTCATGGCCCGGGAGAGCCTGAGGACGTCGGTCAGCGCCTCCTCCACGGAGCCGTAGGCGCGCATGCGCGTTCCCCCGAGAGCGGGCCCGAGTGCCGTCGAATGCACCCCGATCACGGCACGAAGGCCGCAGTCCGGGTCGGACGCGAAGAACAGCCCTTCGTGGCCGCGCTCGGCCAGTTCGGTGAATACCTCCACCGCGCCCACCTCCCTCGCGGTACGCTGCTGCGCTCCGACGAATATACGGAATCGACCCGGACGGTGCCACGGCAGATGGACACACTCCTCGACGATGCCCTGTGTCGCCTCCCCGTCGTGGGGATCATGCGCGGGTGCCCCGTGCGCCACGCACCGGGGGTGGCGGCCGCGGTCCGCGATGCAGGCTTCACCGTCCTCGAGGTGACGCTCGACTCCCCCTCCCCGTCCGAGGTGATCGCCGAGCTCGCCGGTCGCTTCCCCGACCTCGTGGTCGGGGCCGGGACCGTTCGGACGCCGGCCGACGTGGCCCTGGCCGGCGACGCCGGGGCGCGCTTCATCGTGTCCCCGATCGTGTCCCGTCCGATCCTCGACGCGTGCGCCGACCGCGGGCTCCCCTGCCTGCCGGGAGCGGCGACTCCGACGGAGATCTGGTCTGCGCTGGAGTGGGGGGCTGCGGCGGTGAAGGTGTTCCCGGCTCGCGAGCTCGGGGGGCCCGCCTTCATCGCCTCGATCCGCGGCCCCCTGGGTGCGCCTCCGCTGGTCCCGACGGGCGGTGTCGCCATCGACGATGCCGCCGCGTACCTCGCCGCCGGAGCCCGGGCGGTCGGAGTCGGGGGATCGGTGTTCTCCGCGTCCGCCATGGCCGACGGTGACGCGGCCCGGGTAGGGTCGCTGGCGGCCGCGCTCGTGGAGGCGATTCGATGAGCCATGACATCGTCGGCGTCGGTGAGGCGATGCTGCGGATCTGGGTTCCGGCCGGGGAGCGGCTCGAAGACGCCGCGACCTACCGGGTGTCGGTGGCGGGAGCAGAGGCCAACGTGGCGATGGCGGCGGCCCGGATGGGCGCCCGGACGGCCTGGCTCTCCGCGCTGCCCGACAGCCCGCTGGGACGCCGGGCCGCCAGGGAGATCGCTTCCCACGGCGTCGACGTGTCCCGCGTCCGCTGGACCGGCGAGGCACGAATGGGCACCTACTACGTCGAGCTCAGTGTCCCCCCGCGGCCCATCACCGTCGTCTACGACCGGGCCGGGTCGGCCGCCTCGCTGATGGGCCCCGCAGACATCGACTGGGACGTCGTCGAGTCGGCGCGCCTCGTCCACATCAGCGGAATCACCCCCGCGCTCTCCCCGTCGTGCCGAGACCTGTCTTTCGAGGTCGTCCGCCGTGCCGCCGCCGCCGGGGCCCTCGTCGCCCTCGACGTCAACTTCCGCAGGATGCTCTGGAGTGCCGGAGAGTGCCGCGACGTGGTCGCCGAACTGGGCCGCGGTGCCGGCCTGGTCATCGCCACTGCCGAGGACGCCCGCGACGTGTTCGGCATCGACGGACCGCCCGAACACGTCGTGGACGGCCTGCGAGACCTTACGGGGGCACCGCGGGTCGTGGTGACCCTCGGGAGCGCCGGCGCACACTGGCGGGGACCGGAAGGCCGGGGAGCGGCCGCCGGATACGAAGATGCCGGAGCCGTCGATCGGATCGGGGCCGGAGACGCGTTCGCCGCAGGCGTCCTGCTGGGCCTGCTGGAGGACGATCTCGAAGGCGGCGTCCGGCGCGGGCTCGCCATGGCCGCCCTCAAGCTCGGCATTCACGGGGACCAGTTGACGGTCACGCCGGCCGAGGTGGAGCGGCTGATCGCCGGGCACGAGCGGGAGGTGTCGAGATGAAGCCGATCGCCCACACGATCGCAGGCATGAAGCGATCCGGGATCCGCGAGATCATGGATCTCGCCGCGGCCACGCCCGGCGTCCTCCACCTGGAGGTCGGTCAGCCGGACTTCGACACTCCCGAGCACATCGTCGGCGCTGCGGCGTGGGCGGCGGCCAACGGGTACACCAGGTACACCCCCAACAAGGGGCTCGTGGAGGTCCGAGAGGCGATGGCCCGCAAGATCACCGAGCGCAACGGCTTCGCGGTGGACGTCGACCAGGTCGTGGTGACCACCGGAGCGGTGAACGCGATCATGCAGGCGCTCATGGTGGTGTGCGATCCCGGCGACGTGATCCTGCTCCCCGATCCCGCCTGGCCCAACTACTCGATGATGGCGGCGGTCATCGATGCGCCCGTGGTCCGCTATCCCCTGGTCCCCTCTGCCGGCTTCACCCCGGATCTCGATGCGCTCGAGCAGGTGTGCAGGGAGAACCCGGCTGCAAAGGCGATCGTGGTCAACACACCCGGCAACCCGACCGGCGCGGTGTGGGATCGAACCGTGCTCGAGTCCCTGATGGAGATCGCCGGCCGCCACGACCTCTTCGTCGTCTCCGACGAGTGCTACGAGGACATCGTGTTCGACGGTGTCCACACCAGCCTGGGAGCCCTCGACGACGAAGGCCGGGTGATGAGCACGTTCAGTGTCTCGAAGTCCTATGCGATGACGGGGTGGCGCATCGGCTATGCGGCGGCGTCTCCGGGGCTGGCGGCGATGATCTCCAAGCTCCAGGAGGCGGTCACGTCGTGCGCCACCGCCGTAGCCCAGAAGGCCGCCGAGGCGGCCATCTCCGGCGACCAGGCGTGCGTGGCGGAGATGCGCGACGCGTACCGGACCCGTCGCGACCGCGCCGTGGATCTGCTGGAGGGCGCCGGCCTCCTCCTCAGCCGGCCTCGGGGCGCCTTCTACATCATGGCCGACACCTCGGCCACCGGCATGGACGGCTACGACCTGTGCAAGCGCCTCATCACCGAGCACGGAGTGGCCGCTGCTCCCGGGGAGACGTTCGGGCCTTCCGGTTCCGGCATGGTGCGGATCTCTCTGGCCACGGCACTCCCCGACCTCGAGGAGGGCATCGCACGCCTGGCCCGCGCCGTCCACTCCTGGTCCTGACGCCCTCGTCCCCGTCCTCGGGTCCTCCGGCCCTGGTCGGCCCGGTAGGCTCCGCTCATTATTGAGCGGAACGCCAAAAAGGGTGCCGCGCCCACAGGGAGGAGCCATGGGCATTCGGATCAAGCGGGTGGGAGTCCTCGGTGCGGGGGTGATGGGCCAGGGGATCGCCGCCCACCTCGCCAACGCCGGCATCTCCTCGTACATGTTCGACATCGCACCGCGGGAGCTCACACCGGCAGAAGAGGCGGCGGGGCTCACCCTCGAGGATCGAGCCGTCCGCAACCGCATCTCCGCGGACGGGGTCGCCGCGATGAAGCAGGCCCGGCCGGCGCTGTTGTACCGGACCGAGCTCGCCTCACTGGTGACGCCGTGCAACTACGAAGACGACCTCGACAAGCTCGGCGAGTGCGACTGGATCGTTGAAGTGGTCGTCGAGCGGATGGACATCAAGCAGCGGGTCTTCGCGATGGTCGACGAGCATCGCAAGCCCGGAAGCGTGATCTCGTCGAACACGTCCGGGCTGTCGGCCGCGGAGATGGCCGAAGGGCGCAGCGACGACTTCCGCCGCCACTTCATGGTCACACACTTC
>CAYXHU010000090.1:0-6608 GCA_964464675.1 uncultured Acidimicrobiia bacterium | reverse complement strand
GCGCCAACGCCGCCGAGGTGGCGGACGCCTTCGAATCCGAGGGCCGGGACGCGCTGGCGACCGCCGACCTCAGTGACAGGCTCGATGCGGCGTCTCCGGTGGACGCGACCACCGAGGAGAGCTTCCTGCTCGCCGAGAGGGCCGAAGAGGTCGTGCGCCAGATCGACCAGGCTCTGGCGAGGGTCGCCGCAGGGACCTACGGCCGGTGCGAGGGATGTGGAGGGCCGATATCGATCGAGCGCCTCGAAGCGCTCCCGGCAACGCCGCTCTGCGTCGACTGCAAACGTCGGTCCGTGCTCCGGGTCATCGCCGACTCGCGGCCCTGAGTCCCGGGAGGCTCAGAGGATCGGAAGCGGGCAGAGGCCGCTCCACACGGCCTCTACGCCAGCAGCAGGGTCTTGAGGCGCCGCGCGGTGATCGCCACCCCGACGGCTCCCATCGCCAGCAGGAAGCCCACGTGCCCCACGATGCTGATGTCGAACGCCCCCAGGGTGAGGGCCCTGATGAGCTCCACGCCGTGGTAGAGCGGCGAGAACCTCGTGAACACCTGGAAGCCCGAGGGGTAGACGCTGAGCGGGTAGAACGTCCCGCTGAACAGGAACAGCGGGAGCACGACGAGGTTCACCAGGTCGAAGTCCTGCCACGACTTCATGAACGTGGTCGCCGCCATCCCGACCGATGCGAAGGCGAAGCCGATCAGGACCGCAGCAGGCAAGGCCAGGATCCCCCACATCGACGGCATGTAGCCGAGTGATGCCATGACCACGAGGAACCCGGCGGCGTAGATCGCACCCCGCATCAGCGACCAGGAGATCTCCCCGACTGCGATGTCGCCGGGCTGCACCGGCGTCGCCAGGATGGCGTCGTAGATCTTGCCGTACTTCAGCTTGAAGAAGATGTTGAACGTGGACTCGTAGATGGCGCCGTTCATCGCCGCCGACCCGAGCAGCGCCGGCGCCACGAAGTCCTCGTAGGGGACGAGGACGCCGCCCGGGCCGGTCACCTCCCCGACCAATGCCCCGATCCCGATCCCGATCGAGAACAGGTAGAAGAGCGGCTCGAAGAAGCCGCTGAAGATGATCACCCACGCCCGCCGGTACACGAGGAAGTTCCGCTCCAGCAGGTACCGGGCACCCCGGCCGAACAGGAGCGGAGGGGGAGCGACCCGCGCCGCGAGGGTGCGCGAGGTCATATCACCAGCCGCTTTCGCATCTGGCGCACGGACAGCACGTATCCGGCGGCGACCCACAGGCCCAGGTAGGCGACCGAGATCGCCGGGTGCACGGCGAAGTCGAGGCCGAGCCCGATGCCGCGGCACAGCGCCACCCCGTGCCACAGCGGCGTGATGTAGGCGAACGGCTCGATGGCGTCGGGGAGCTGCTCGATGGGGAAGAAGGTGCCGGAGAAGAGGAACAGCGGGACGATGCCGAACCGGAACAGCGTGGCCAGCCCCGTCTCCCGTTTCAGCCGCGCCGTGTACGCGGTCACCGCCGCGGCGAAGGCCAGGCCGGTCAGCACCGCGGGCAGCACCGACAGCATGCCCTCCACCACGGTCGTGGCTCCGAAGGCGGTCATGATCCCGGCGAACACGGCGGTGACGAACAGGAGCCGCAACCCGACCCAGCCGAGGTGGCCGAGCACCAGGTCATTCACCCCCACCGGGGTGGCGAGCACGGCGTGGTAGGTCTTGCGCCACTTGATGCCGGCCATCACCGGGTACGAGGCGTCCCCGGCCCCGGTCTGCATCGCCGTGGCCCCCAGCAGCCCGGGAGCCAGGAAGGTCAGATAGGGGATCCCCAGCTCCGCTCCCCCGCCGGCGCCCTCGTCCACCAGCGAGCCGAGGCCCACACCCATCGCGAGCAGGTAGAGCACCGGGTTCAGGAAGGTGGAGATGACGCTGCCCCTCCAGGTGCGCCGGTACACGCGGGCCCCGGCCTCGACCACCCGCAGGGCGTTCACGGTCATTCGATCAGACTCCGGCCGGTGAGCCGCAGGAACACGTCCTCGAGCGTGGACCGCCTGCTCACGGTCGACTCGACCGCCACCTCGCGCGACGCGACCTCGGCAGCGGTCCGGTCGGCATCGTCGGTGTAGAGCAGTACCCGGTCGGGAAGGACCTCGGACCGCGTCGCCAGCCCGTCGAGGTGCCCGATCATCTCCTCCTGGAGCCCGACGGGGAAGCGCAGCTCCAGCACTTCGCGGGTCGAGTAATGCTCGATCAGCCGGCGGGGAGATCCTTCTGCGACGATCTTGCCCTTGTCCATGATCACGAGGCGGTCGCAGAGCTGTTCGGCCTCGTCCATGTAGTGGGTGGTGATGATCAGGGTCACCCCTTGCTGCTTCAAGCGGTAGAGGCGGTCCCAGAGCAGATGGCGTGCCTGCGGGTCGAGCCCGGTGGTCGGCTCGTCGAGGATCAGCAGGTCCGGCTGGTTGATGAGGCCGCGGGCGATGGTGAGGCGCCGCTTCATTCCGCCGGACAGCGGCTCCACACGGCTGTCCTTGCGCTCTTCGAGTTGGGCGAATGCCAGCAGCTCGGCGACCCTGCGGTCGATCACCTCGCGGCTCATGCCGAAGTAGCGCCCGTAGATCAACAGGTTCTCGTAGACCGAGAGCTCCTCGTCGAGGTTGTCCTCCTGGGGCACGACACCGAGCCGGGCCCTGATGGCCGGGCCGTCCGCTTCCGGGTCCATCCCCAGCACGGTCAGGGACCCGTCGCTGACCGGCGACACCGCTCCGATCATCTTCATCGTCGAGGACTTCCCTGCGCCGTTGGGACCGAGGAACCCGAACGACTCGCCGTGATGGACGTCGAAGTCGATCGCATCGACGGCCGTGAAGTCGCCGAATCGCTTGGTGAGAGAACGCGCAGACACGAGGGGGTCGGTCATGGCCGGACCACGGTAGCGGGCCGATGCCCGACCCGTGGTCGGGTGACATGCGGCCTCACATCCCGGGCGTATCGCTCCGTGATGTCCTGCGGGCTGCGCCCGAAGAGCCCGTACCGGGTCAGAGGTCGATGCCGAGGAGGGATCCCAACTCGTCGAGGGCGGCGTCGGGGTCGCCGACCAGGATGGTGCGCATGCCCAGGCGCCGGGCCGGCTTCAGGTTGCCGCCCATGTCGTCGAGGAACACGCATTCGGTCGGGTCGACCTGCAGCCGTCGGCACGCTTCCAGGTAGATCGCAGGGTCCGGTTTGCGAACCCCTTCCAGCGACGAGTCGAGGTACACGTCGAAGTGCGCCGCCAGGTCGCCCCATCCTCCCGGGCCCTGCCACGAGTTGGTTATGGCTCCGGTGCGGTATCCGTGCTCGCGCAACACCGCGACGGCTGCGAGCATGCGCGGCCGGGGAGGGATCGACTCCCTGATCCTCGCCAGCAGCTCTGCGCCGGGGACTTCGCATCCCAGTGCCGCGGTCTCCGCCCTGAACCGTCGATCGAACACCTCCAGCGTGATCTCTCCGCGTTCCAGCTCGGCGAAGGCTCCGGTGCCGGCGGAGTAGTCGACGACGGCTCCGACGAATCCCGGCTCGCAGCCGAGCTCTCGCTCGACGTCGCGGATGGCCGGGAAGGGCGATTCGAGGACGACACCTCCGAGGTCGAAGACCACCGCCCGGATCATCGCCACACCGAGGGCCGCTCCCTGATGCTCCCGAACCCCCAGCGTTCGCACACCTCGCCGAAGGCATCGGCAGGGACGCCCTCCCAGCGGATCGTGTCGAGGTCCTCCGCCAAGGGAACGTCGAGCCGAAGCGTCGCCAGGAATCGGTAGAGCAGTGCGTCGGCGATGCCGCCGCGCAGCGCACCGACGAGACGCTCTGCCCCTCGTACCCCCGGCTTCCACAGCGCCGCGTCCAGGGGGATCCGTTCGATGTGCCGGTACTCGGAGAGCACCATCGAGGTGGATTTCTCCCCCCAGCCGGGGAGCCCGGGAAGCCCGTCGGAACTGTCCCCCACCAGCGCCAGGTAGTCGGGGATGGATTCGGGCGCGACCCCGAACTTCGCCCATACGGCGTCCTCGTCGATGAACGTGCCCTTCCGCCGATCGAAGCCGACCACACCGGTTCCCCGGACGCACTGGGCGAGGTCCTTGTCCGGCGTCATGATGACCACCTGGTCCACCTCGCCGGCGAACCGGTGTGCCGCGGTCGCCAGCGCATCGTCGGCCTCGTACTCGACCATCCTCCAGACCGGGACGCCGAGGGCCTCGACCCCCTCCTCTGCCAGCGGGAACTGCGTGAGCAGTTCCTCTGGAACCCCGGCCTCGGTCTTGTAGCCGGGGAACAGCTCGTTGCGGAACGATGTGATGACCGTGTCGAAGGCGACGGCCACGTGGGTGACCCCGTCCTCGTCGAGCAGGCCGAGGATGCTCGACATGAGCCCGTGGACCGCCCCCACGTCCCGACCGTCGGGCGTGGTGCGCGGCGGCGCCCCGAAGTAGGCACGGAACAGCTCGTAGGTGCCGTCGAGCAGATGCAGCCGGCGCATCGTCGGGATGCTACCGACCGGCCCGGCGGCATCGCAGGGCGGTTCCGAGATGGCGTCGAAACCCGGCGCCGGTACGCTCGCCCTCTCGTGCAGACCGTCGCCCCACCCACGTCCGTACGGCCCTGGCTGCGGCCGCTGTACTTCGTCGGTGGATCGGCGTTCCTGGTCGTCGGCGTCGTCGGGGTGTTCCTGCCCCTCATCCCGACCACCGGTCCACTGATCCTGGCGACGTTCCTGTTCGCCCGGTCGTCCGGCCGACTGCACCATTGGCTCGTGACCCATCCGAGGTTCGGCCGATTGGTGAGCGACTTCGAGGACTCGCGCTCCATTCCATTCCGGGCGAAGGTGGTCGCCGTGACGAGCATGACCGTCGCGTTCGCGTACACCCTGGGCTGGGTGGCCACCCATCCCGCCGCCCGGGTGGTCGTACTCGCCATCGCGGCGTGGGCCATCTGGTACGTGCTCCGGCTCCCCACGGACCGGGGTGACGCTGCCGAGTAGCCTCCGATCATGGCGATTCCCCGAGTCCCCGTGGTCATCGGTGACTGTCAATTCCGCAGTGTCCTGTTCTCCAACCGCTGGAGTCTCGAGCAAGGCGAACGCCGGCTGGCGTTGACCAGGCGCATACCGAGCCGTCACGTCTCCGAGGTGCTCCTGGCCGACGGGTCGGAGTACGAGATCCGGCCGCAGGGCTGGGGCACGGTGATCGCCGCCGGCGAGGACGGCTCCGAGCTGGGCAGAGTGGTGCGCACCTCCTGGCTCGGGCGATCGTGGGAGCTGACCACCCCGTCGTTCGCGTGCCACCTCACCAGCGATCCGCTGCCTCGCCGCTGGTCGCTGCGCATCGGCACGGAGCCGGTGGGGCGCCTGTCCGGCTCGGCGGTCTCCTACAACCGCCTGCGGGTGCACACCGACGTCGCGGTTCCGGTGGTCGGGCTCACCCTGGCATGGCACGTCCTCGCCAGGCCGTGGGAGGCGGCGTCCACACCGGTTAGCCTGGTGCCCTCTCAGGCCGCTCGCCCGCCGTACCGGCTGCACCCGGATGTCTGACCTCATCGGCCCGACGGCCCTGTTCGGCGGGCTCGACGATCCGCAGCTGCGGATCGTCGACGTCCGCTGGTACCTGGGGGAGCCCGAGCGCGGCCCGCTCGCCTACTCGCACGGCCACCTCCCGGGGGCGGTCTTCGCCAACCTCGAAGCCCACCTCACCGCGCCGGAAGGCCCGGGGCGCCATCCGCTGCCGACCCGCGCGGAGGCTGCCGCCACCCTCGGATCGCTGGGCATCGGCGACGAGCATTCCGTCATCACCTACGACGACCGGGGCGGCGCCATCGCCGCTCGCCTCTGGTGGATGCTGCGCGACCTCGGCCACGAGCGGGTCCGGGTGCTCGACGGAGGGATCACCGCATGGCGGGATGCCGGTTTGCCGGTCACCACCGAGGTGCCCTGCCTCGAACCGGCGCACCTCACGGTGCGGGTCGGAACCACGCGCCGCATCGATCGGGACGGCCTCAGCGAGCGGCTCGGAGGGGTGCTCGTGCTCGACGCCCGGGCGCCGGAGCGTTACCGCGGTGAGGAGGAGCCCATCGACCCGGCCGCAGGCCACATCCCGACCGCACACAACGTGCCCTACGCCGGCAACCTCGACGACCGGGAACGGTTGCTCGACCCGGGATCGCTCAGGGCCCGCTTCGTCGCCGCAGGGGTCGGCGACGGGGACACCATCGTGTACTGCGGGAGCGGGGTGACGGCGTGCCACAACGTGCTGGCGATGCGCCTCGCAGGGCTCCCGGAGCCGATCCTCTACCCGGGTTCGTGGAGCGACTGGTCGAGCTCCGGGATGCCCGTCGCCGCCGGCCCGGATCCTGGAGCATGAGCCCGAGCAGACGAGGAGCGGAGACGGCCACATGGACATCATCGAGGGACAGATCGTGCAGATCGCCGAGTATGCCACCACCGGGGATCCCGAGGACTACGTGGCAGCCGTCGCAGACATCGTCGACAAGGTGCAGCGCGACGGGGTGGCGACCATGACCCGCTACAGCTTCTACGTGGACCGGGCGGGCGGGACGGTCACGTCGGTGATCGTGCACGAGTCGCCGGAATCGTGGGTGGCCCACCACG
>CAYXHU010000089.1:0-6653 GCA_964464675.1 uncultured Acidimicrobiia bacterium | reverse complement strand
CGCGACGGTGCGCGCCCCGCCGGGGCCGTGCAGGGTCACCGAGGCGCCTCCGGCCAGTAGCGGCGGTGCTGTGTCGGCGGCCGGCGAGGCGTTGCAGAGGTTCCCGCCGAGCGTCCCGACCTCCTGGGTTTGGCGCCCGCCGACCGTGGCACACGCCTCGGCGAGGCTCGGGTGCCGCTCCCGAATCAACGGATGGGTCGCCAGGGCGCGGTGGGTGGTGAGGGCCCCGATCACGGTCGGCCCGTCACCGGTGACCCCGAAGAGGCCGGGGATCCGTCCCACGTGCACGAACGCCGAGACCTCGAGCTCGTGCCGCATGTGTTGGATCATCAGGTCGGTGCCCCCGGCCAGCACGCGAGAGCCCTCACCGAGCTCGGAGAGCCAGGCGACGGCCTCCTCTACGGTTGTGGCGGTCCGGAACTCCACGTTCACATCCCCGGTACTGCGCCCGGCATCATAGAGGCACGCACCCGCCCCGGCCGGGGCCCGCCGCGGCCCCGGTCAGCCCGCATCGCCCGGTTCGTACCGGGGGAAGTGGCGGTGCACCAGCCGGCAGTCGTTGTTCTCGTGGACGACGACGATCCGCCGGTCGCGAACCCTGAACACGTCCACGCCGTGGTTCTCCCACGGGTGGCCGTCTCGGGTGCGCGCCGTCTCGCTCCAGGTGACCGCGGCCCATTCGCCGTCGCAGACCTTCCTCTCGACCCGGAAGTCGACGTCCGTGAGCTTGGAACCGGAGAACGCAAAGAACCGCCGTGCCTCCTCGATACCCCGGAGCGACACCTGGCCCAGGAACCGGACGGCCACGTCGGCGTCCATGAGCGCGAGCATCCCCTCCTGGTCGCCCGCCAGATACGCCTCGTACAGGGCATCGATCACGCGCCTGGTGTCCGCTTCGCTCATGATCCTCCTCAGAACCTCGGTAGGCGGAGCCCGCCGTCCACGGGGATCGTCAATCCGGTGACCATGTCGAACGCCGGCGTGCACAGCACGTAGACGAGCTCGGCGAGCTCCGCGCGGGTCACGAGCCGGCCCATCGGAGTCCGTTCGGTGACCCGCGCCGCCCAGTCGCGGGAGAACTCACCGAGGTCGGTCAGGCTCTCGGCGATCTGCCCGGGTGCGATCGCGTTCACCGTGATCTCAGGAGCCAGTTCCAGCGCGAGCTGTTCCGTGAAGGTGACGGTCGCATCCTTTGCCAGCCCGTAGATGGAGCGGTTCCGCACGTAGGCCGACACCGCCGAGAGGTTGACGATCCGTCCCCACCCGGCGGCCCTCATCCCGGGAACCACCTCACGCACCGCGAGGAACGACGCCCGAACGTTGGCATCCCAGACTGCGTCCCACTCCGCCTCGGCCATCTCCGCGAACGGGGTCATCCCGTACGGGCCCGCGTTGTTGACGAGTACGTCGATCGTGCCGCCCAGCGCGTCGGCAGCGGCAGTCACCATGGCGGCGACCTCCCCCGCGTCGTTGACGTCCGCCCCGACGGCCACGTGCCTTCCGCCCATCCCCGAACGGAGCCGGGCGACGAGGTCCTCGGCCGGCTCACGTGAGGTGTGGTACCCGGCTGCGACCGACATCCCCGCCGCGGCGAGTCGCTCGCAGATGGCCACGCCCAGGTTGCGGGACGCGCCGGTTACGAGCGCTCGCTTCCCCTCGGTCATCGATCCCTCCCCGGCGTGTTGCTGGGAATCTAGAGGCCGGGCGCGTTCCCGGCAGGATGACACCGGTTCGGCGACGCCGGGTGGCCGATCCCGGCATCGGTCGGGGCGACGCTCACGGCCTGCTCCCGCCGTCGATCTCGGGAAGGCCGCCTCCCCCGCCGGCGTGGCCATGCCTCTCGCCGAGGCGGCGCGATCTCCGCTGCACGTGCACTGCCGGGCTCAGGTCCGAGCCGGCACGGCCACCGTGAACTCCGCTCCTCGGCCGAGCCCCAGCGATGCAGCGATGATGTCTCCGCCGTGAGCGCGAGTGATCCCCCGGGCGATCGTAAGCCCGATTCCCGCTCCGCCCGAGGCCGGGGAGCCTCCCTCCACGCGGTAGAAGCGGTCGAACACACGCCCGAGGTGCTCCTGTGCGAGCCCCTCGCCGGTGTCGGCCACGGTGACCGAGACCCGGCCGCCCGCGCGAGCTCCGGCCACGCGCACCGTGCCCCCCGGAGGAGTGTGACGCAAGGCGTTCCGCAGCAGATTGGTGAACACCTGGCCCATCCTGTCCGGGTCGGCGGTCGCCGGGAGATCGGGCATCTCGTCCACCACGAGATGCACCCCGCCCACTGCGAACGCTGCCGCCAGACCGGCGGCCGCGGTGGCGGCGATCGACCCCAGGTCGGCCGCCTCCGTCTGAAGATCGAAGGCCTGCTCGTCCGTCCGGGACAGCGCTCCCAGGTCGGCGGCGAGACGCTGCAGGCGGCGGGTTTCGGTGCGCATCGCCGCAAGCGTGTCCGGCGTGGGCTCGAAGACCCCGTCCTCGAGGCCCTCGACGAAACCGTCCAGTGACGTGATGGGGGTCCGCAGCTCGTGGGTCAGATCCGACACGAGGCGGGAACGCCGCAGCTCGGTGCCCTCCAGCGCCTCTGAGAGGGCATTCACGTCGCCGGCGAGCTCCCCCAGTTCGACGTCCGGCGGTTCCGAGACCCGCTCGTCGTAGTGCCCCTCCGCCATTCGGCGCACAGCGGCCCGCATCCGATCGAGAGGGCGCAGCACGCGCCGCGACACCAGGGCCGCCACGACGACGGCCGCGGTGGCGCCTGCTCCGAGCGCCACGACGAGGGCGATGGTGAGCGACTCGGAGAACGCGGCGTTCAACTCGTCCTCGACCGCCGTTTCCTGCCCGGCCGAGGAGCCGCCACCGCGGCCCCCCGGGCCTCCCCCGCCCGGACTCGTGGTCGCGTCGCTCCAGCCGAACCGCTGGCCGATGCGCTGCACTTCGGTGTCGAACAGTTCCGGGCCGAGCACCCGGGCGGTGACGAACAAGGCGACGGCGGCCACTGCGACGACGACGAGGTTCGACACGATGAGCCGAGTCGACAGCCGGCGCCGCATCACCGTCTCCCGAGCAGCTTGTAGCCGACTCCTCGAACCGTGGCGACGAAGCGCGGATCTCCGGCATCGTCGCCGAGTGCCCTTCGCAGCTTGCGGATATGAACGTCCACGACCCGCTCGTCGCCGACGTAGTCCCATCCCCATACCCGCTCGAGCAGCTGGCGCCTCGTGAACACCCGCCCCGGGGACGATGCCAGCACCCCGAGCAGTTCGAACTCGAGCGCGGTCAAGGTCACCGGCTCGCCGTCGCGGATCACCTCGTGGCGACCGGCGTCGATCTCTAGTCCCTCGAGGACGACCATCTCGTCGCCGGTACCGGGCTCCGCCGGGCCGCGGCTCCGCCGCAGCACCGCCTTCACGCGAGCCACGAGCTCCTTGGCGCCGAACGGCTTGGTGACGTAGTCGTCGGCGCCGACCGACAGCCCGATCACCCGGTCGGTCTCCTCGGCCCGGGCCGTGAGCATGATCACGTACACGTCCGATCGGCGGCGCAGCTCCCGGAGCACGTCGATGCCGTCGCGTCCGGGCATCATCACGTCGAGGAGCACGAGGTCGGGACGAACTCGTTCGAACGCGGCGATCGCAGCATCGCCGTCACCGGCTTCGGCCACCTCGAACCCGTCGGCGCGCAAATATGACGTCACCACGCGCCTGATGTTCGGCTCGTCGTCCACCACCAGGATCCGCTTCGTTGTCATCGTGCCGATCATAGGGAGGGGACCCCGGTGGTCACCGGGGTCCCCGTCCGTTTCGTGGGACTCGCGACGTTTCAGCGGTCACGGCCGTGCTGAGCGCCGTCGCCGGAGCCGTCGCACTCGCCCGAACCGTCACCCGGGCCGTAGCCGGAGCCGTCGCCGGGCCCCTGCCCGGCGTTCCCGGCACCCTGACCGGGACCGTACGAGTTGCCTGCACCGCTTCCGGCACCGTAGGCATTGCCCTCACCGGAACCGTCACCCGGGCCGTAGCCGGTCCCGTCACCCGGAGCCTCGCCGGCATTGCCCGACCCGTCGCCCGGGCCGTACGAGTTGCCTGCACCGCTTCCGGCACCGTAGGCATTGCCCTCACCGGAACCGTCACCCGGGCCGTAGCCGGTCCCGTCACCGGGAGCAGGAGCGTCGCAGGAGCCGTCGCCGGGTCCGTGCCCCAGCGCGGCGCCGTCGCCGTCGCAGTCCTGGCTCTGCGTCTGTGTCTGGGCGCCTCCGGGCCCGTTTCCCTTGCCGGCGGCCAGAGCCACAGCCGGGATCGCCGCCAGCACCACCAGCAGGCCCACGATGATCGCCACCTTGCGAAGCATCTCTGCCTACCTCCTCACGGGATCCTGGATCCCATAGACGTTCTCTTCGCCCACATGGAACCTCTCCAGGATGAAGGGGGAGCGTCCCGCTTCATGAAGCTTCCGTGAAGCCGGACCGCTCGGGTGACAGAAGGCGGCGATGGCATGCCCACGGCTCATGCAGGCACGAATCGGCCTGGTGAACTCACACCACCAGGGTCGCCCACTCTCCTCCGCCGTGGAACGCCCTGCGGTTCTGCTCGAACACCGCGGCGATGCGCTCCGGCAACCGGTCCGACGACCAGGCCGAGTGCGGCGTGATCACCACCGAGGGGATGTCCCACAGCAGCGAGTCGGCGGGGAGCGGCTCGGTCTCGAAGACGTCGAGCCCGGCGCCTCTCAGCACGCCCGAACGGAGGGCCTCCACGAGGGCCTCCTCGTCCACGACCGAACCCCGCCCGACGTTCACCAGCCAGCCGCCTCGCAGCGCCTCGAGTTCCTCGGCTCCCACCAGGCGGGCGGTGTCGTCGGCTCGGGGAAGCGCCACCACGACGGCATCGGCTTCCCGGCAGACCTCCAGCGTCCCGGAGGGACCGAGCACCCGCTCGGCCGCCCCCTCGTAGCCGTCCGGTGACCGCTTCGTGCCGATCACCCGCATCCCGAGGCCGACCGCCTTGCGGGCAACCTCCTCCCCGATCGCACCCAGGCCGAGCACCCCCAGCGTGATCCCGCCCACCTCGTGCGCCGGGCGCGGGGCCCAGCCCCGTGTCGGCACGTCGCGCATCGCAGGTCCCAAGCCCCGCACCACCGCCATCAGCAGAGCGACGGCGTGCTCCGCCACGGCCGGGGCGTGTGCTCCGCGCGCCGAGGTGAGGCGCACGCCGGCCTCCTGCAGGGCCTCGGCGGGGAACTGCTCGATGCCTGCCGAGACCGCCTGCACCCAGCGCAGGCCGGCGGTCAGGAACCGGTCCTCCCACAGGAACGTGAGCAGGATCGACACACCGGATTCGAGCGCACCGGCCACCCCGTTCGGATCGGGCGGTGCCTCGACCACCACCCCGGCGAGGGCTTCGAGCGCAGGCACGAGGCCGGGCGGATGGAGGGGATGAAGGACGAGTCGGTCCGGGACGGCGGCCTCGGTCATCGGCCCATACACTACGGGCGGCGATCCCCCGGAGGTTGACGATGCCGCTGCAACGGGTGCTCGAAGCGCTGGATCTGCTGGACGGATGGGTCACCGGCGACGACGCGGCGGAGTTCCTGGAGCGGCGCGGCCTCGAGGTCGAGACGACCGACGCTGAGTCCGAAGAGGGCCGAACCACCTTCCTCCGGGTCGTAGTTCCCGGAGCGGCGGGAAGGACCGCAGGAGGCGACGCCCGCACCACCGGGATCATCGGCCGCCTGGGCGGAATCGGTGCCCGGCCCAATGCCGTCGGCATGGTCTCCGACGCCGATGGAGCAGTGGCCGCGATCGCCTGTGCTCTCAAGCTGGCCGAGATGCGCCGCCGCGACGACGTGCTCGCCGGGGACGTGATCATCACCACACACGTCTGCCCCGACGCGCCGACCCAGCCCCACGAACCGGTTCCCTTCATGGGCACCCCGGTTCCCATGGAGGACATGAACCGCCACGAGGTCCATCCGGACGTGGACGCCATCCTGTCGATCGACGCCACGAAGGGGAAACGCATCGTCAATCACCGGGGGTTCGCCATCACACCCACGGTGAAGCAGGGGTACATCCTGCCGGTCGCACCCGGCCTGATCGATCTCTACGAGTGGGTGACGGGGCGGCCCGCGGTGGTCGTGCCACTCTCCACGTTCGACATCACCCCGTACGGCAACGGTCTCTACCACGTGAACAGCATCCTGCAGCCGGCGGTCGCCACGGAGGCTCCGGTGGTCGGCGTGGCGCTCACCGCCGAGACCGCCGTACCCGGCTCGGCAACCGGGGCCAATCATCCGGCCGACCTGGCCGATGCGGTCCGCTACTGCATCGAGGCGGCCAAGGCATTCGGAGCCGATCTCCTCGACCTGTACGACGCCGACGAGTTCGATCACGCGGTCGCCCTATACGGCCCGATGACCCGGCTGCAGACCCACGGAGGGGAGCCATGAGCACGAGGGTGTTCTTCTTCAACCGGCTCGGCGACGGGGCCGACCCGGCCGAGTACGAGCGCTGGGTACGGGAGGTGGACTACCCGAAGGCCCGGTCGATCCCTTCGATTCGCTCCTACGAGGTCGTGCGCATCGACGGGCCGCTGCGTGACTCCGGCATCGACTACGACTACGTCGTAGTCGTCGAGGTCACCGACCTCGACGACTACCGGGACGAC
>CAYXHU010000088.1:0-6676 GCA_964464675.1 uncultured Acidimicrobiia bacterium | reverse complement strand
CAGGTCCAGGGAGGGCACCCGGATGGTCACCTCGTCGCCGACCGAGACCTCGAGCAGGCCGGCCATGTCCTCGCCGAGCAGGACCCCGTCGGCGGGCAGTGGGATCTCCCCGTCCGGGCCGAGGAACCGGTGCATCTCGGTGCCCGGAAGATAGGCCTCCAGGGTGGTCCCGTAGCGGTTCCCGTTGGCCTGGACCGCCACCTGCGCCTGCACGGTCGGCTCGACGGCCCCGGTGCCGGGCACCGCGGCCAGCTCTGCGAGCACGTCGGACGTGGGGGGCCGGTCCAGCACGACCCGGGCATCGGCCTGCTCGATCTCGTCGAACTGGCGCGTCATGAGTGCCTCGACCGTGTCGATCATCCCCCACGACACGAGGATGAGCACCAGCGACAGCACCACCCCGAGCATGGTGGTCGCGGTCCTCCTGGCATTGCGACTGATCCCGCGCATGACCATGGCGAGCGACGCCGGCAGGCGCCGCAGCGGGGGGACGAGCCGCTCCAGCAGGGTGGGCTTGGCCGTGCCGGAGGGATGGGCGCCCCGCATCGCCTCGGCAGGGCTGCGCCGCACCGCGCGCCACGCCGGGAACGCGGCCGCGGCGAGGCCGGTCACCAGCCCGAAGAGGATGCCGACCAGCGGGGTGGTGGCATCGATGCGGAGCACGGTGATCGGCACCGAGATCGCATCCGTGTAGAGCCCGGCGATCCCCCATGCCATGAGTACCCCGGCGACGACGCCGGGGATCGCTCCGGAGAGCCCGACGACGATCCCGTACGACAGGTAGTGGCCGAAGATGGTTCGCCGGCGCATGCCGGAGGCCATGAGCGTCCCGATGACCGACATCTGGCTCATCACCATCCTGGTCAGCATCACCCACGTCCCGAGACCGGCCGCGGTGAGGAACAACAGGGGGAACATGAACGACAGCTCCCCGAACCCCTTCACGTCGGCCTGGAGCGCCGAATTGGCCGGCTGCTCCGAGCGCGGGTAGCCGTCGGTGGCTCCCCACCGATCGATCCCGGAGGCGAGCGCCTCGTCGAGCTCGCCGGGCACGGCGTCGGCGCCGTAGCGCACGACGACCTCGGTGACCGCGGCAGGGCCGGTGAGGTCGCGCACCACGTCGTCGGCCAGGAAGACGACGCCGAAGTCGTCCATGGAGGCGATGAGCTCCTGGCGGCTCGGTGAGGGCCAGAGGTACTCTGCCGACGAGACCACGCCGGTCACCGTGAACGACCGCCACCCGTCGGGCCCGGCGATCTCCACGGCGTCGCCCGGTGCCAGGTCGAAGTGGTCGGCCATGTGCCGCTCGACGAGCACGCCGTCTGCCGAATCCAGGTATGAGCCGTCGAGCACCATGAGGTCGTTCACCTCGGGCCGCCGGTCGGACGGCACCCCGATCACCCGCCCGTACAACGCGTGGTCCGGCTCGGGCCGAAGGGCCACGTCCGCCCTCGCCCGGACCTCGACGGCCTCCACGCCGGGCAGGCCGGCCGCCTCGGCGGCGACCACCTCGGTGTCGCCGCCGCTCACCCAGTAGTCGGCGAACGAGAGCTCCTCGAACACCTCCTCATAGGAGGCCTCCAGGCTCCGGTACGCGTCGAAGGAGCCTCCGTAGAGGGTGATCCCCAGGAAGATGGTGACGGCGATCGCGATGAACTGGGGGCGGCTGCGGCGCAGGTCCCGGCGCAGCTTCGTGGACAGCACGCTCATCGGTTCACCACCGCAGTTCCGAGGCGTCCTTCGGGTGCTCGTTGCGCTCGTCACCGACGATTCGCCCGTCTCTCAGGTGGAGCACCCGGTCGGCCATCTCGGCGATCACCGAGGAATGGGTGACGAGGAACATGGTGATCCCCCGATCCCGGTTGAGGGACCGCAGCAGGTCGAGGACGGCCCGTCCGGTCTCGAGGTCGAGGGCGCCGGTCGGCTCGTCGCCGAGGAGCAGCGGGGGCGCCTTGGCCACCGCTCTGGCCACGGCGACCCGCTGCTGCTCACCCCCGGACAGCCCGGCCGGGAAGTTGTCGATGCGGTGCCCCAGCCCGACCGCCTCGAGCGCCGCCTTGCTGTCTTCGCCGTCCCGGCCGGCGATCTCGGCGATGAGGCGCACGTTCTCGAGCGCGGTCAAGGTCGGGATGAGGTTGAAGAACTGGAACACGAACCCGACCTGATCCCGCCGAAAGGCGGTGCGCGCCGCGTTGTCGAGCCCGGCCACGTCGATGCCGTTGACCACCACCGACCCGGCGGTGGCCGCGTCGATGCCGCCGACCACGTTGAGCAGGGTCGTCTTCCCGGACCCGGACGGCCCGAGCAGCACGACGAACTCTCCGCGCGGCACGGTGAGGTCCACGCCGTCGAGCGCCCGGACCGCCACGTCTCCCGTCCCGTACACCTTCTCGAGGCCGCGGGTGAGCACGGCCGCCTCGTCGTTCACGTCCTCTCCTCTCCCCCTGTGCCGCCCAGCAGGCGTGCTACGGCTTCCCCGGCGCGCGGCGCGTCGATCTCCGGGTCGACCCAGGCGTGCAGGCCGAGCCCGTCGACCATGGCGGTGAGCGCCACCGCGAGCCCCTCGACGTCGCTCGACTCGGGCAACTCCCCTCGGGCGACCGCCTCCGACAGGCGCTCCGCCAGCGCGGTGCGATACGCCTCGAGGAGGCCAATCGCCATGTCGGCGAGCCGCGGGTGGCGGCGCGATTGCACGAACGCCTCCATGAGGACCTGCCACACGGGATCCTGCGAGTCGATCCGCCCCAGCTCCCGGGATGCCGCGCTGATGCCCGCGGCGATCGTGGGCGCCGCCATCGCCTCCGCCCCGAACGTCTCGAGGAGCCGTGCGAACGCCGTCGCGGCGGCCTCCACGAGGAGGTTGTCCATCGAGCCGAAGTGGTAGTGGACCAGGGCGTTGTTCACCCCGGCCCGCTCGGCGACCGCCCGGCTGCGCACTCCCCCCCACCCGCGCGCCACGATCTCGGCCAGCGTCGCCTCGATCAGCTTGTCCTTCGTGCGGGCCTCTTCCTTGGTCATACGCCTTAGGCTATCGCTTTAGTCGTGTGCCCAAGACATGGTCGCACCTCCGGGACGGCCCGTCAAGCCGGAGGCCGCTCCGGGGCGACGAGGGTGATCGACACCACCACCGACGCCGCATGATCTCCATCCCAGCGGACCTCGACGGCGAAGTCGTCGAGGCCTGCGGAGATGCCGGCGGCCCGCAGCGTCGCCACGCCTCCGCCGGCACCCTCCGCCGCCGCCCGGATGACGTCGGTGATCTGCGCTGCGCCCGCCACGACTCCTCCTCGTTCGAGACCCGCCGATCGTCGCGCCGTGATGTCTCGGAGCTGTGACAGCGGCCGAGTGCTCACCGGCGAACCCGGCGCTCACCGACGCACTACCGTGCCCAACCATGCAAGGACGCGACCTGGCCGCGGCGGGCGCCGGGATGCTCATCGGCGCCGCGGTCGTCGGTGCGCTGTGGGCCGCCGGCCGGCCCGAGCCCGCGTCGCAGGACCCCCAGCCGGCCGACACGACCACCACCACGCAGGCTCACTGGTTCTCCCCCCTCGAGGAGCGCATCGGGCCGTCCGCGGTCGTCCCCACGGCCCTTGAGGTGACCGCCGGGTCGCTGCTCGTCACCTACGACGTCCGGAACATCCTCGACACGACCGAGGGTTCACCGGGCACCGCTGCGGCGGCACCGGCCCGCTGGACGCTCGTCGGGCCCGACTTCGAGGTCACCGAGGAGGCCGTCGCCCCGAGCAGCAGGGGGGTCCGCTTCGCGGTGCCGGCCGGGTTCGAGCCCGACGCCGCCACCGTCCTGCGCCTCGACGCCTACTGGTCGGCGGCCGCCGTGGAGATCCCACTGTCCATCGACCGGTCCGGCGCGGCCTGGTACCCCATCGGGCCCGGTCTGCAGGCCAGGCTCGTCGAAGTGATCGCCCAGGCCGACAACACGATCGTGATCGTCGAGGTGGACGGCCCCCAGTCGCTCACCGAGCAGATGACGATCGACGGCCTGGGGCGGGAGTGGGTCAGCTCGTCGCGCTCGATGCTCGGATCCCATCGCTGGACCCTCGACTACCGGGGCGCGGACCTCCCGGATCCCCTCCCCCTGGTGGCACGCGGCATCCAGTGGCTCGAGATCGACAGCGCCCTGGAATTCGGCCTGGGACCGATCCTGCCGTGAGCGAGAGCGCGCTCCGAGAGCTGCTCCGGTCGCCCCTCGACGATCGCCCGACCCGGGGGATCCCACCCAGGATGCGCACCCTCCTGGCCGGCGCTTCCGGCCTGGCCGTGGGAGCGCTGCTGGCGGGAGCGCTCGCCGTCGCCTTCGACGGCGGCGAATCGGCCGACGGGCCGGCCGCCGGCGAGGTCACCACCAGCACCGCCCCGGACGGGCCGGTCGCCCTGAGCGAAGACCTGAGGATCGAGCCCGCCTGGCTGCTGGAGCGGCGCGACCGTCTGCTCATCGGGGTGCACATCCTCTCGGAGCCGGGGACCACCCCCGAGCTGCCCTCCTCGGCAGCCTGGAGCCTGCTGCTCGACGACGGCCGCGAGGTCCCTTTCAGCGCCGACTACGCCTCGTTCCTCGCCCCGGGTGTCGTCACCGTCGAGTTCCCGGGCGACGGGATCGAGCCGGCCGACCTCGAAGCCCTGGTGGTCCGGCCGGCAACCCGCAGCCTGGAGGTGACCGGAACCTGGGAGGTCCCCGCCGGCGAGCTTCCGTGGCGCGGCCCGCCGCCCGGGCCGATCGCCACCGCCGAGGGGTTCACGCTCATGGCCACCGACGTGCGGATCGGCGACGACGGCGGCTCCATCGAATGGCAGCTCTTCGGGGCGTCCGGCCGGCGAACCGTGCTCGACGCCGAGGCGTCCTGGACGGTCCCCGGCGACGACCTGCGCCGGGTGGCCGCAGCCGAGTACCGGATCGGCGACACCCCCCTCCAGCTCAGCCCGCTCCGGCCGAACGCCCGCTGGTCGGGGTCGCTCGAGCTCTACCGCCTCGACGACCCGCAGAACCCGACGTTCCGGAGCCGGTGGTGGGGAGACCCCGGCCCGGTGACGATCGACGGCCTCACCGTGGAGTTCCGAGCCACCGTCTACGAGTATGCGGACGACGGCATCCCGGTCCCGCTCGCCGGGATCCCCCGGATCGCCGGCTGACCGCTACAGGCCGACGAGATCGAGTTCTGCCAGGTGGTCCACCTGGGCGACCCGCTCCGCCTCCACGGCTTCGGTGAGCAGCCGGTGCACGAGCGAGTTGAGCGAGACGCCTTGCGAGCGAGCCAGGCTGCGCAGCGTCGCCACCAGCTCGACGGGAACCCGGGTACTGAGGGTCTCCCTGGGCCCGAGCCACTCGGCCGGTCGCGGCGCTCCCCAATCCATTCGTGCCATCACCTTCCTCGGCACCGTAGCCACGGAGCGCGCGATCACCAAGCATTGTTCGCGCGCTCCGCGCGAGGCGGGTCGCGCCCGACCCGCCTCGGCCGAGGGTGGGTCGTCCGGCCCTGGACGGACGACCGGCGGCCGAGCAACCTGGAATCGGTCCGACACAGGAGGTACGGCGTGCGTCTCCGCAAGGGGATGGAGGTACAGGAGCTGACCAAGCGGGTCGGGCAGGTGCCCCGGCGCGGTACCGTCGTTGACGTCCACGGAGACACCGTCGAAGTGCGCTGGAACGACGGCCACGTCAGCTCGGTGACCGGCGGCTACAACTTCCCGGTGCCCAAGAAGCGGGCCTGAGCGGGTCCGGCGCCCGGGCTCACCTGCGGCGCCGGACCTCGGGCACGACCGGCACCGGGTCGACGCGCACGTTGTGCGGATCGAGCGGCTCTCCGCATTCCGAGCAGGCCGGCACGGCGTGGGCGTGCCGCCCGCACCCCAGGTGGGTGAGCGTCATGCGCCCCGGCTCGTCGCGCGCCCAGCGGTCCCCCCAGGCCTGCAGTGCCACCAACACGCCGAACAGGTCGCGGCCTCGGTCCGTGAAGCGGTACTCGTACCTGAGGGGACGGTCCGAGTACTGGCGCTTCTCGAAGAGCCCCTGCTCGACCAGCCGCTTCAGCCGGTGGCTGAGGATGTTGCGGGCGATGCCCAGGTTGCGGCGGAAGTCCTCGAAGCGGCGCACCCCGTAGAACGCATCCCGCAGGATCAAGAGTGTCCAGGCGTCGCCGACGACGGCCAGGGTGCGGGCCACTGCGTCGGCGGCGTCGCCGGAATCGCGGGCTGGTCCGGCCATGGGAGGAGGGTACCCCTGGTGCGTTGCATTCCGCAACGTACCCGGTATACTGAGTTTCAGAATGCAACGCACTTCCGCATACCTGCCGAACGGGCTCCTGGCTCCTGCCGACCTCGTGCGCTCCCGCCGAGGCGGCGCGGCCCGGCCCGTCGTACCCCCCGATCCCGTCCCGTTCACCGAGATCGACGCCCTCGCCGATCTCGACCGAGCGTGGACCGAGTGGAGCACCTCGCTCGAGGAAGCACGCCCCGCCGCCTGACGGGTACCGTTCTCCCGTGAGGGAGGCGCTCTCGTGACCGAGCGGTTCGACGCGGTCGTCGTAGGCTCCGGCCCAAACGGCCTCAGCGCCGCAGCCCACCTCGCCCGCGCCGGGCGCTCGGTGCTGGTGGTCGAGGCCGCCGACCAGATCGGCGGTGGCAGCCGGACCGCGCCGCTCACGCTGCCCGGCTTCCG
>CAYXHU010000087.1:0-6687 GCA_964464675.1 uncultured Acidimicrobiia bacterium | reverse complement strand
CAGTCGGTGGTGCCGGTAAGGGACGGGGAATACTCCCAGACGACCCCGTCCGTCGAGCTCCAGATGGCGGGCCGTTGCCTCGCCAGGGTGCCGGCCGCGTCGGATTCGGTCTCCGAGCCCGTAGCGAGCAACCCGCCGTCCCACACCGCCACCGCGAAGACCTCGGCGAAGGCGCCATCCGGACCGACGGGCAATCGGTGCTCGGACCAGGCTGCGCCGTCCGGCGAGGTGACCACGAGCGCCTCCGGCACGCCGTCTGGATGCCCCGAAAGCCGCCCGGCTGCTCCGATCAACAGGGCATCGCCGGCTGCAACGTCGTTCAACCAGAGCCCATCGAGGCGGGCGGTGACCTCCCACGCGACGCCGTCGGGCGAGACCAGCACCGCGCCGACCGAGGAGGCCGCACCGTCGGCGTCGCTGCCGACCGCCACGAACCCGTCGCCCCAGGCCGTCACACCCGACAACGACAGCCGGGACGCCTCGCCTTCGACGCGTGCCGCACGGGCCCACTCCGACGGGAGCGGCGCACCGGCGATGGCCGGCCTCTCGATGGGGACCGTCGACGAGGGCGCCTCCGTCCCCGCCGTCCCGGGAGTGTCGCCGCGCAGTGGCCTCACGACCAGCCAGGCTGCTCCGGCCACGGCGACCACGGAGAACGACACGACCGCCAGCGCCCATCCCGAGAGCCGGCGCCGCTCGCCGGCACGGCGGGCCAGGGCCTCCTCGAACGCCGACCCGAGTCGATCGAAGTACCGGTTCACGACACGACCTCCATCGAATCGGCCAGCCGCTGCAACGCCCGGTGGACGCGTACACGCGCCGCACCCTCCGAGCATCCGAGCAGCCGAGCCACTTCCGGGTACGAGCGGTCCTCCACCACCCGAAGCCGCACCGCCTCACGGTGGGCCGCAGACAGCCCCGTCAACGCTGCCTCGAGTTCGCGCCGGTACGACTCGACGTCCACCAGCGCCTCGATCGCCCGAGCCGATGCGTCGTCGAGCGCCGGCGGAGTGACCCCCAGGCGGGCGAGGGCTCGATGCTCGACCGCCCTGCGCCGCCGATGGCGTCCCAATTCGCGCCGTGCGATGCCGTAGATCCACGGGCCGGCACCCCTGCCCGAGTCGCGAAACCGTCGCCGTTTCAGGTAGGCCACGGCGAAGACCTCCGCGGTGATGTCCGCCGCCACCTCCGGATCGAGCGTACGGCGCATCGCATAGGCGGTCACCGGCGCAACCCACCGCTCGAAGAAGACGCGGAACGCCGCCGGGTCGGTCCCGGCAGACTCGAGCAGGGCTCCATCACCGAGGTCGGCGTTCGCGGCCACACCCCATTACACCCGATCCTGCCTCTCGCGTTACAGGACACGCCCGCGCCGACCGACCGCCGGTCCCGGGCATAGGTCCGTTCGGCCCTGTCGCCGCCATGCCGCCTTCCGGTTCCATGGGTCCGAGGCCCCATGATCGAACTCCGCATCCACGGAAGGGGCGGCCAGGGCGCCGTGGTGGCGTCCAAGGTGCTCGCCGAGGCCGGCTTCCTGCGCGGCCACTACGTGCAGTCCTACCCCGACTACGGGGTGGAACGGCGCGGCGCCCCCGTCGTGGCGTTCGCCCGAATCGCCGAGCCCGGCGACTCCGACTTCGTTCGGCAGGACATCAGGGAACCGGACCACTTGCTGGTGCTCGACCCGTCGCTGCTCACCCGCCCGGCCACGCTGTCGGGCCTCAAGCCGGGCGGATGGGTGGTGGTGAACAGCCCGTCGCCCCCCGCATCCCTGGACGTCCCGGACGAGTTCCGGGTCGCCACCGTGGACGCCGCCGACATCGCAGTGCGCCACGGGCTCGGGTCGAAGGCCCAGCCGGTGGTGAACACCGCCATCCTCGGGGCGTTCGTGCGGGCTACCGGCATCGTCTCACTCGATGCACTGCTCGAGGCGATCACCGAGACCGTGTCCATCAAGACGGAGCGCAACCGGGAAGCGGCGGCCGAGGCCTACGAGCACGCAGATCTGGGGACACCGGCCCATGCCTGACCTCACCCATGTGGACGGCTATCCGGAGATCCCGGTCTCGCTCCTCCCGAGCCGCGGGATGCTGCAGACAGGCGACTGGCGCAACCTGCGCCCGGTGCTGCACCCGCGGCCCTCGCCGTGCACCGCGGCCTGCCCGGCACTCGTGCCGATACCCCGATACCTCCACCTGCTCGCCGAGGACCGCATCGAAGAAGCCCACGCGGTGTTCACCCTCCGGAATCCCTTCCCGGCGATCACCGGACGGGTGTGCCCCCACGACTGTGAAGCGGCCTGCAGCCGGGCCACCCGCGACGGTGCGGTGTCGATCAGGGTCCTGGAGCGCCACCTCGGGGATCGCGCCGCCGACCTCCCCCATCCGCTCCCGCAGGAACGGTCCGGCTGCCACATCGCCGTCGTGGGCTCGGGCCCGGCCGGACTGTCGGCCGCCTACTACCTGCGGAGGGAAGGCCACGCCGTCACGGTCTTCGAGCGCCGCGACCGGCCGGGCGGCGTGCTGCGCTACGGCATCCCCGACTACCGGCTTCCCTGCGACGTCGTCGACCGGGAGATCGAGCGGCTCGCCGACATGGGAATCGGGTTCTCGACGGGCGTGTCGCTCGGCGAAGACGTGACGCTCGAGGACCTGACCACCGATCACGACGCGGTGTTCGTGGCCACCGGAGCATGGCGGGAACGGCCGATGGGGGTCCCCGGAGACGACCTGCTCACCCCCGGCCTCGCCTACCTCGATGCGGTGAACCGCGGCGAGGCGGGCCTCCCGGGAGCGCACTGCGCCGTGGTCGGCGGCGGGAACACCGCCATGGACGTGGCCCGGGTGCTGCGCCGCCTCGGGGCCGACGTCACCGTGCTCTACCGCCGCACCGCCACGGAGATGCCTGCCATCGCCGAGGAGGTGGAGCGGGCCGCCGCCGACGGCGTCCGGTTCGAGTTCCTCACTCAGCCGGTGGCCGTCGCCGCCGCCGGCGGGCGAGTCGACGTCACCATCGAGCAGATGCGCCTCGGAGAACCGGACGAGTCGGGACGGCGCCGACCGGAGCCGACCGGGGAATGCGGCAATGTCGTATTCGATGCGGTGTTCACCGCGATCGGGGAGACCGCCGACCTGTCACCGTTCCCCGCAGAACTCATCGGCGACGACGGCTGGCTCACCGCAGGCCCATCCGGTGAGACCGGAGACGAGCGGGTGTACGTGGGCGGCGACCTCATCACCGGCCCGGCGACCGTGGTCGAGGCGATCGCCGCCGGCCGCCGTGCCGCCGCAGCGATCCATGCCCGCCTCGAGGGCGCAACGACGCCCGCGTGGGCAGAGAGCCTTGCCGAGGAGGCCCTCGGCGTCGCCGAGGTCAACCCGGCGTACTTCCCGAGACGAATCCGACTGGAGGATCCGCCCTCGGCGGCCGTCGCGCCCCTCGCCGAGGAGACGGCGACGGTATCGCCGGTCACCGCGCTCGCCGAGATCGAGCGCTGCTACTCCTGCGGTTTCTGCAACGAGTGCGGCACCTGCTTCGTGTTCTGCCCGGACTCGGCGATCTCCTGGGACGACGGACCGGTGTTCGACTACGAGGTCTGCAAAGGCTGCGGGATCTGCACCGCGGAGTGCCCCGGCCACGTGATCATCGAGGTGAAGGAGCAGCTGTGAGCGAGCGCCACCTGCTCACCGGGAACCATGCAGCCTCCTACGGCGCCATGCTGTCGCGCGCCGAGGTGATCTCGGCGTACCCGATCACCCCGCAGACGACGATCGTCGAGCTGCTGTCCGAACTCGTCGCCTCCGGGAAGCTCGACGCCAAGTTCATCACCGTCGAGTCGGAGCACTCGGCGATGGCGGCCTGCATCGGGGCCGCCGCGGCCGGAGCCCGCACCTACACGGCGACGGCCGGGCAGGGCCTGGCGCTCATGCACGAGATGCTGCACTGGGCGGTGGGAGCCCGCCTCCCGGTCGTGCTCACCAACGTCAGCCGGGCGATGGCCCCCGGGTGGTCCATCTGGAGTGAGCAGACCGACATCCTCAGCCAGCGGGACGTCGGGTGGATGATGCTGTTCGCCGGGAGCGTCCAGGAGGCCCAGGACTTCGTGATCTGGTCGTACCGGGCCGCCGAGCAGGTCTACATGCCGGCGATGGTGTCCATGGACGCCTTCATCTTGTCGCACACCTCCGAGCCGCTGCTGGTCCACGACCAGGATCGCGTCGACGCCTACCTGCCGAAGTTCCGCCCCCTGTACGATCTCGATCCCTCGGAGCCCCGGGCCTACGGCGGGCTGGTGAACCGGGATCACTACTTCGAGATCCGCCACAAGATGTACGAGGCGATGGAGCGGGCCGGCTCGGTGCTCGCCGAGGCGGGAGCCGAGTTCGGAGAGGTGCTCGGCCACCACTACGGCCCGGTCGAGGCCTACCACATGGACGACGCCGACTACGTGGTGGTCACCGCCGGTGCGATGAGCAGCAATGTGCGCGCCGCCGTCAACGCGCTGCGCGACCGGGGCGTCAAGGTGGGGATGCTGCGGATCATCGTGTTCCGGCCCTTCCCCTTCGCCGAGGTGCAGACGCAGTTGGCGGGACGCAAGAAGATCGCCGTGCTGGACCGCAACATGAGCCCGGGGCACTCGGGGATCTTCGCCGCCGAGGTCCGCTCGGCGCTGTCGGCCCAGGGCGTCCTGCCCGACGTCTTCGGCTACGTGCTCGGGATCGGGGGACGCGACATCCGGGTGGAGACCGTCTTCGACGTGGTGGACGATCTGCTCACCCGGGACCGGCCGGAACGAGCCCTGTACGTGGGCGTCAAGGGTCTGCCGATCGGGCCGGCCCGCACCGACGGTGAGGTCCATCCCATCGAACCGCTCCCGGCGGAGGTGACACCTTGAAGTGGTCGATCCCCATCACCGAGGGCATGCACCCGGGCAACCTGGGCTGCCAGGCCTGCGGGGGTGCGCTGTCGATGCGCCTGGCGCTCAAGGGGTTCGGCCCGGACACGATCGCGGTGATCCCGGCGTGCTGCTGGTCGATCATCGACGGCCCCTGGCCGGTGCACGCCCTGCAGATACCCGTGTTCCACACCGCGTTCGAGACCGCGGCCGTGGTGGCCACCGGGATCAAGGCCGCCAAGGCGTACCAGGAGAAGGATGTCACCGTCGTCGCCTGGGCGGGAGACGGGGGTACGTTCGACATCGGCCTCCAGGCGCTGTCGGGGGCCGCGGAGCGCAACGAGGACATCGTGTACGTGTGCTACGACAACGAGGCGTACATGAACACGGGTATCCAGCGGTCCTCGTCGACGCCGATCGGAGCCTGGACGACCACCACCCCCGACGAACGGCCCGAACTGCGCCCCAAGAAGGACATCATGGGGATCATGGCGGCCCATGCGATCCCGTATGCGGCAACCGCGTGCCCCGCCTACCCGGAGGACATGCTGCGCAAGGTGCGCCGCGCCAAGGAGACCACCGGCGGGATGCGGTTCCTCCACGTACTCTCGGTGTGCCCCCCCGGATGGAAGATGTCGTCGGAGCGGGCCATCGAAGCGATGCGGATGGCGGTGCGCAGCCGGGTGTTCCCCCTCTACGAGGTGGTGGACGGCGAGGACACCACGATCACCTACATGCCGGAGGAGCCGGTGCCGCCGGAGGCCTACTTCGAGATGCAGGGCCGGTTCCGCCCGCTCCTCGACGATCCCGACCAACTCGACCAGGTGAAGGCGCTCATCGACAAGAAGTGGCGCTCACTGGTGGCCCGCCACGAGGCGACCCACGGGTCGCCTGTCGCCGCCGACTGAGGCGCCCCCCCTCAGTCGGTCTCCCAGACCAGCACCTCGGCTCCCTCCGCGCCGGCCGCCAGCGGAAGCGGGCCGGCCTCCTCGATCCGGGCCGAGTCTCCCCGTCCCAGCACACCGGCTTCCGCCAGATCGACGGCTCCTCGCGCCACGTAGAGGTGGGCGAAGCGAGCATCGGGGATGCGCACCGTCTCGCCGGGAGCCAGGCGCCCTCCCCACAGCGAGGCACCCCGCTGATGGATGCGGATGGCGGCGTCGTGGCCGCGCCCGGAGGCGATCGGCACCAGGCCGCCCTTCTCCAACTGGGGGTTGATGTCGAGCTGCTCGTAGGAGGGATCGACCCCTTCCGCGTCGGGAAGCACCCACATCTGGACGAAGTGCACGTCGCGCACCCGGTCCAGGTTCTTCTCGGAGTGCCAGATGCCCCGGCCGGCGCTCATCCGTTGGGCGAGGCCCGGATAGATGACCCCCGAGTTGCCCAGCGTGTCCTTGTGCTCCAGTTCGCCGTCGAGCACCCAGGTGACGATCTCCATGTCCCGATGGGGATGGGTCTCGAACCCCGAGGTCGGCTTCACGACGTCGTCGTTGGACACAACCAGAAGGCCGTGACCGGTGTTCGCGGGATCGAACCAGGGGCCGAACGAGAAGCAATGGCGGGAATCCAGCCAGGTGTTCCGGGTCCGGAACTGCCGATCATGGCGCCGCACGTCGATGGTCATGGCCTATTCCTCTCTTCGGAGCCAATAGTTGCACGATTCAACTACATGTTCTCCGGCATCATTCCCGACATGCGTCGGGCAGACTTGGGGCGTGCCGGCCAACCTGAGCCCCGAGTACAAGGCTGCGGAGGCGGAGTTCCGCAAGGCCACCGACCCGCGCGACCGCCTC
>CAYXHU010000086.1:0-6806 GCA_964464675.1 uncultured Acidimicrobiia bacterium | reverse complement strand
GCTGAGGAACCTTGCCGCCGATCGCCCAACTGCCCGCTCTGACCTCTTCGTAGAGAACCCAGGTCTTGTCGCGCATCGCCTCGCCTTCGACCTCGACCATCGCCTCGGTCACCTTCTGGATCATGGCATCGCGCTGCTCATCGCTGAATACGTTCTCGATCACTTGGATCGTCACAATCGGCATTGACCCCTCCCGTGATTGCGCCCGAAGGCCGTGGGCAAGGACCATACCGGGGCCAGACTCGCTCTGCCCGTCGCAAGAGGTGTCGAGCGGCCTGAGGTCGGCCGGGTTCAAGAGGGGTGCTTCAGCACCCCTGTCGAGACTTCACTGGATTCGCCTTCTCGTCTCACTTGCTCCAGCTCCGGTGATCCACATCGAGCAGCCACGCCCTGGATTGCGCAGTCCCCCGACGTCAGAGACGTTGGACTGGCCGCTATCCGGTCGTCGTCAGCCGCCAGAGTCAGGAGCTCGGCCGACGGTTGGGCCACACCTCTGCTGGAGCGCCTTCGCCACCCGTCCCGACTTCCCAGACCCGCCAGCGCCCGTCGGGCGACCTCGACATGCGGAGGGTTACCGGGCCCTCGATGCCTTCGGCGACAGCAGACAGCTCCGCATTGCCGCCATCGAGCGCCTCGTCAGTGACCCGAACCGGTCCGCTCAGGTCGATGAGGAAGGCGTCATGCTCATCGGCAGCGAGCATCAGTGCGTCAAAGAGAACCCAATCGCCATCTGACATAACAGGCGGGAACGACGTGTAGATCTCTTCGTACTCAGCGCTAGGGATCGAGAGGTGGTCGACCACGACGCGAGCCTGCAAGAGACGGAGAGCCTCCCGAATGTCGTACTGGATCACCGGATGCAAGACCAACCAGACCGTCATGAAGTCGTCGCGGGCGAACGCATCGAGGAAGGTCTCGGCTGCCGCAGAAGGTGTGCTCAGGTCAAGCGCCTCGAAGTAGGTGCGTGCCCCACCGGGCGGAACGGCCTCACCAGACGAATCCGAACACCCGCCACCTATCAGAGCAAGAAGCACCGCAAGAAGAGCCGCCCGACGCATGCCTCGTCAGCGTACAGTGCGACAGAATTCAGGGCATCCCAGCCAGCAATCAGCGGCCCGCCCATGACCGGTGTGCTGATATGGGATCGAACCCCTCGGGAGCCCTGACTCACCCAGGCACCCGTTCATCCCATGGTCCACTCCTTTCGGACAGGACCGGGAGCACCCACCGAACACGCTCCCCGCAGGCGCCCCCCGGGGCCGTAGGCTCACACTCTCGATCCCTGCCGAGGGCTGCGACCGTCGAAGATCCCGAACAGGAATACCCGCATGGAACGACGCACCTACCGCCGCGATTCCGACGTGGCGCTGCTGCAGGCGTTCAACGCCGCAGCGACCGCCGAGACGGGCGGATGCGGGTTCGTACATCCCGGGGACATCCCCCACCGGCTCTTCAACGGCAACAAGCTGTTCGACCCCGCCGAGGTCCTCACCGTCTGGGAGGCCGGCGACCGGATCGCCGCCTGGGTGCTCGTCGGGCCGAGTCACCGCGGATTCGACGCCCAGGTGCGGCCCGACCTCCACGGCACCGACCTGGAACGAAAGGTGCTCGTGTACGCCGAACACCGAACGACCGAGCTCATGCGGCATCACGGAATCGACGGCCAACGGATCGAAACAGAGGCATACCGCTGCGACACGACCCGGACGGAGCTGCTCGTCGAGTTGGGCTGGTGCCTCGCCCCGGAGCCGCCCTGGGTGGTGAACAGAATCCGTCTCGACGGCCTCGAGGAACCGGACGTCCCGGACGGCTACACGGTCCGGGCCGCACGCGGGGTGGAAGAGGCCGCCGCCCTCGCCGCCGTCCACGCCGCCTCGAGCGGCTCGACGTGGACGCCGGAGACCTACCGGAAAGTGATGCAGTCTCCCGGCTACGAACGGGAGTTCGTCGTCGAAGCCGCTGACGGCGCACTGGCCGCCTTCACGGTGACCTGGCACGACCACGTCAATCGGACCGGCCTCTTCGAGCCGGTCGGCACTCACCCCGAGCACCGGCGCCGCGGGCTCGGGAAGGCGATGCTCCTGTTCGGCATGCGGGAGATGCGGGCTTCGGGTATGCAACACGCCACGGTCGTGAACGAAGGCCGCAACGTCGCATCTGCCGCCCTCTACCGCAGCGCCGGGTTCGCGCAGTGGCACCTGCTCGACGTGTACACCAAGCCACTCCCCCGGTGAGGCGCCCCGCCGCTGCCGGGCCACCGGCGGCTGCGACCCGCCGGTTCGCCGCGGGCCATGGCACCATGCGGGCATGCGTGAGCAGCCCGTTGCCGTCGAAGAGGCCACCGAAGACGACATCGCCGCGATCGCCCAGTTCCTGTGGAACGCCTGGGCGGAGGCAGGACCGGAGGCCCCGGGCTGGGTCGGTGCCGACGAGAGCGTCCTCGCCCAGATCGCCGCGCCCGACGCCCTGCGGGCCAGGCTGGGCGGACCGCGGCGGCGCATGTTCCTGGCGCGCCTCGGCGACCGGGTGGTCGGCTTCTCCGCCACCCGGATGGTCGACGACCTCACGATCGAGCTCGCCGGGATCGTCGTCCTCCAGTCCATGGTCGGCCGCGGCGTCGGCACACCGCTGCTCGAGGCCGCCGCCGCCTCGGGGAAAGCCCACTCGTTCGGCCGTATGATCGCCAGGACCGAGGCGAGCAACGAGCGGGCGCTGGAGTTCTACGAAGGCCGCGGGTTCGCACGAGCGAGGAGCTTCACCCAGGAGGTCGAAGGCGCCTCCGTGGAGCTCGTCGAACTGGAGCGAGCCTTGTGAGGCGGGAATCCGACGACCGGGAGTGGATCGCCTTCGAGGACCGTTCGGCATTCGGGAAGTGGCTGGCCGACAATCACTCTTCGTCCCCGGGGATCTGGCTCGTCTACCACAAGAACGCCTCCCCGCACCAGAGCATCACCTACGATGAGGCCGTCGAAGAGGCCCTGTGTTTCGGCTGGATCGACAGCCAGGTGAAGGCCGTCGACGACCACCGCTTCCGCCAGAAGTTCACCCCGCGCACCCGGGGCAGCACGTGGTCGAAAGTGAACAAGGAGCGGGCCGCCCGGCTCATCGAGTCCGGGGCCATGACCCCTGCGGGTTCCGAGAAGATCGACGCGGCGAAACGCGACGGATCGTGGGGCGTTCTCGACGACGTCGAGGCACTTCGCGAGCCCGACGACCTTCGGGCCGCCCTCGACGATGTGCCAAAGGCACGCCGCTTCTTCGACGACCTGGCACCTTCGAAGAAGAAACCGACACTCTGGTGGGTGGTGAGCGCGAAGCGTCCCGAGACGCGGGCCGGGCGCATCGCCCGCATCGTGGAGCGGGCCGCCGAGGGCAAGACCGTTCAGGAGGATTGAGCGGGGGCCCGGGTCGAGCCTCGAGCGCCGACGAGCCGAGTCTCAGCGGGCGAGCCAACCCTCGACGCGATCGGCGACGGCCTCGGGGGTGAGCCCGAAGTGCTCGGCGATCGCCGGAGCCGGAGCCGACGTGCCGAACCGGTCGATGCCGATCATGAGCCCATCCCGGCCGACCAGACGTTCCCATCCGAAGGTGGATCCCGCCTCGAGGGAGGCCACCGGAAGATCGTCGCCGAGCACCGCGCGACGGTGCTCCTCACCCTCGGCGAAGAACGCTTCCAGACAGGGAAGGCTCACCACCCGCATGGACAGTCCCCGTGCCGCCAGGACCTCGGCGGCTCCGAGCGCCAACGAGACCTCGCTGCCGGAGGCGACGAGCACGGCGTCGCCTCCCTCTCGCACCACGTAGCCGCCCCGGTGCACGCCGCCGGCCGGGCGCTCGAACTCGGTCACCGACTGGCGGGTGAGCACGAGCGCAGTCGGACCGTCGGTGCGGCGGAGCGCCAACTCCCACGCCTCGGCGGTCTCTGCCGCGCTCGCCGGGCGCACCACCCACAGGTTGGGGACGGCCCGAAGGGCGGCCAGGTGCTCGATGGGCTGATGGGTCGGCCCGTCCTCGCCGAGGAGCACCGAGTCGTGGGTGAACACGAAGATGCTCGGAGCCTCCATGAGCGCGGCGAGCCGGACGGCCGGGCGCATGTAGTCGCTGAACACCAGGAACGTGCCGCCGTAGGGACGCAGCCCTCCGTGCACCGCCATCCCGTTGACGATCGCGGCCATGGCGTGCTCGCGCACCCCGAACCTGAAGTTGCGGCCGTCGCGCGAGCCCCGCTGGAACTCGGGCGACCCGTCGATGAAGGTGTTGTTCGACGGCGTCAGGTCGGCGGAGCCGCCCAGCAGGTTGGGCACCTCACCGGCGAGCAGGTTGATGGCGCGGCCGCTCGCGGCGCGGGTCGCCATCTTCTCGCCGGGATCGACGCCGATCCGGGGGGCGGGAACACGGACGGGCTCCCAGTACCGCCGCCACAGCTCGGCGAGGTCGGCGTCGGCGCCGAGCGCCGCATCGCGGCGCCCCTCCCAGGCCTTCCGCGCCGCCGTGCCTCGTTCCATCGCCGACCGGAACAGTGCCCGCACCTCGCCGGGAACGCGGAAGGCCTCGTCGTCGGGCAGGCCGAGCGCCCGCTTCGTCGCCGCCACCTCGTCCTCGCCGAGCGGGCTGCCGTGCGAGGCGGCCGTGTCCTGCTTCGTCGGCGCGCCGTAGGCGATGTGGGTCCGCGCCGCGATCAGCGACGGCCGGTCCTCGACTCCCTTGGCCTCAGTGATCGCCTCGTCGATGGCTTCGAGGTCGTGCCCGTCCACCTCGAGCGTGTGCCATCCCATGGCGCGCAGCCGACCCTGCACGTCCTCGGTGAACGCTATCGCCGTGCTGCCGTCGATCGAGATGCCGTTGTCGTCGTACACGTAGACGATCTTCCCGAGGCCCAGGTGGCCGGCGAGCGATGCCGCCTCCGACGAGATCCCCTCCATGAGATCGCCGTCGCTGACGAAGGCGTACGTCCTGTGGTCCACAAGATCCGGGCCGAAGACGGCCCGCAGGTGCTCTTCGGCGATCGCCATGCCGACCGCGGTGGCGAAGCCCTGGCCGAGGGGCCCGGTGGTCATCTCGATCCCCTGGGACGGTTCCCGCTCGGGGTGGCCGGGAGTGCGCGAGCCGAGTTGCCGGAACGACCGCAGGTCGTCGAGCGTCATGTCGAACCCGGCGAGGTGGAGCAGCGAATACAGCAGCATCGAGCCGTGCCCGTTCGACAGGACGAACCGGTCGCGGTCCGGCCACGTCGGATCGGTCGGGTCCACCACCAGATGCTTGGTCCACAACACCACGGAGAGGTCGGCCATCCCCATCGGCATGCCGGGATGGCCGCTGGCGGCGCGCTGGACGCCGTCCATGGCGAGCGCACGAATCGTGTCGGCGGCGAGACGGTCCACGGTCATCGGAGTCACTCCCTGCGAGGCGGCCCGCCAGCAGCGTACCCGGTCGTCACTCGACCACGTGGAGCCCGTGCGGTGACCGGTTGAGCCGTTCCACGCCGCCGGCGGTGACGGCGACGATGTCCTCGATCCGGATCCCGAACTCTCCCGGCACGTAGACACCCGGCTCCACCGAGAAGGTCATCCCCGGCTCGAGGACAACACGGCTGCCGGCGACGATGTACGGGTCCTCGTGGACGTCCAGGCCGATCCCGTGCCCGGTCCTGTGCACGAAGAACCCCCCGAATCCGGCGGACGTGATGATCGACCGGGCGACCCCGTCGACGTCCTCGGCGACAACCCCCGGCCGAACCGCGGACACCGCCGCCTCCTGCGCCTGCCGCACCACCTCGAAAGCCTCGGCGAAGCCCGCCGGGGGCTCTCCGACGCAGAAGGTTCGGGTGGTGTCGCTGTGATAGCCGCAGAGCCTTCCCCCGAAGTCGACGACGATCGCATCCCCGGGACCGATCACCCGGTCGCTGCAGTCGTGGTGTGGGGAGGCGCCGTTCGGGCCGGAGGCGACGATCGCAAACGACGATTCCTGGTGGCCTTCCTCCACCGTCCATTCGGAGACGAGCCCGGCCACCTCCCGCTCGGTGCGGCCTGAGAAGCCGAGCCCGTCGAGCCGGGCGACGACACGGTCGGCGGCCGCCCCGGCCCGCCGCAGGCAGTCGAGCTCCTCGGGATCCTTGCGCATTCGCAGCTCGCGGGTCACCCCCGAAGCCGGCCGGAACGACGCCCCATCGAGGCGCTCTAAGAGCCCCATCAGGAACACCGACCAGGTCTGGTCTCCGATCGCCATGCTCCCGGCCGGCCCGGCCAGGCCTGCAACGATCGCCACCGGATCCTCAGTCTCGTCCCAAGGGAGGATCTCGAAGGCGTCGCCGCGCCGCTCGACGCGCGGTGCCTCGAGGCGCGGCACCACCAGGGTGGCATCGCCATCGGCGGGCAGCACCAGCATCGTGAGCCGCTCCAGCGGCATCGCCTCGTAGCCGGTCAGATAGGGGAGGTCGGCGCCCACCGACAACAGCAGCACATCCACGCCGTGCTCCGCCATGACGGCACGCGCCCGGCTCATCCGGGAAGCGAAGTCGAAGGCCGGGTCCATCCGCCGAGGCTAATCGCCCGGTTCGCCGTGCAACGCGGCCGCGGCCTCCTTGGCGTGGTACGAGGAGCGGACGAGCGGCCCCGACTCCACGTGGGGAATGCCGAGCCCCTCACCGACCGCCTTGTACTCGGCGAACTCCTCCGGCGTGACGTAGCGGTGCACGGGCCGGTGGCCGGCGGTGGGGCGAAGGTACTGCCCGATCGTGACGATGTCGACGCCTACCGCCCGCAGGTCGGCCAGGGTAGAAACGACCTCCTCCTTGGTCTCGCCCATTC
>CAYXHU010000085.1:0-6821 GCA_964464675.1 uncultured Acidimicrobiia bacterium | reverse complement strand
CCACCGGCTCGTCGGGATCCGGCGGCCAGACCGGCACGGTTGCCCACCACATGACGACCAGGTCGGGCACGACCGGGCCGGGATCGCCTTCCGCGACGGCCAGGGCGCCGACGACGGCGTTGTCGTCCTCGTCGGTCTCGTCGACCTCGGCGAGGTGGTCCACCTCGAGGCGCCACACCGGGAGCCCGGAGCCGGGAACCGCCGGAGTGGTGCAGCCGACGACGGTCGACCCGAAGTTGGACAACGACTGCACCTCTGCCGTGCACTCCACCCCGGCGGCATCGAACCGCACCGCGAACGGGCCCACGGGACCCTCTCCCTTCAGGAGGACGTCGGCGCTCACCACGATCGGATCTCCCGCGGAGTAGTCGGCACGGTCGAAGCGAACGACGCCGATCTCGAGGTCGTTGCCTCCCGAAGGGTCGGTGGGCTCCTCGACCGGCCCCGCGAACGGGCCGCCCGCCGGGGCGGCGTCCAAGGCTCCCGGCGCCTCCCCGGCCGCCGCCCGCTGCGTGGCCGGGTTGGCGGCCGGGAGAGGAGCCCCGAGACCGGAGACGCGCAATCGGTCCACCCACACGAGCGAGCCGGCTGCGGCGCCCAGCGTCACCGTGCCGGTCGAAAGGGGGTCCAGGTCGAGGTGCTCGAGGATCAGCCGGCCGTCTGCCCACATCTGGAGGTGGCCGCCGACCGAAGCGACCGACATCTCGTGGTCCCGACTCGGTTCGAGGGGAGCTGCGGCCGCCAGTGTGGTCGGCGCGCCCCAGGGAGCCTCCCGGATGAGCTCCACCGCTTCGGAGCCGATCCGCACCACGTACCGGCCCTCGGGCCCGGCGCGCACCAAGATCGCCAGCGCACCGGCGTCGAGGCGGCCGGAGAAGGACACGGCGTAGTCGGTCCAGTCCTCCCCCGCCGGGTACCAGGCCCATGCCGGCCCAGCGGCCGACCAACCCGTGGCCTCCCCGTACCCGATGGGCGCCCACCCGACGATGCCCGCCCATCCCGCCGCCTCGACTCCTTCGAAGCGCTCGTCGATCAGGGTCGCCCCCACCGGAACCGCTTCCGGGATCACCGGGAACGTCGTGGTGACCGCCGGAACCGGGGCCGGGACCGCACCGGTGGTGGTCGCCGCCTGATCGGCCAGCGAGGTGCAGGCACTGCCGGCCAGCATCAGCAGGACCACCGCGCCCACGCCGGCGGCGTCCGGCGGCCGGCTCCGGATCACGTTATCCAGCGCTCGGCAACGGTCTTCATCTCCATGAACAGCCGAAGGTAGTCCGGTCCGCCCGCCTTGGCGTTGGACCCGGACATCTTGAAGCCACCGAACGGCTGCACCCCGACGAGCGCTCCGGTGATCTTCCTGTTGATGTAGAGGTTCCCCACGTGGAACTCGGCTCGCGCCCGCTCGATCCGGCTGCGATCCCGCGAGTACAGGCCTCCGGTGAGCCCGTACTCGGTGGCATTGGCGATCTCCAGGGCATGGTCGAAATCGCGCGCCTCGATGACCGACAGCACGGGGCCGAAGATCTCGTGTTGAGCGAGTCGAGCATCGGGCTGCACTCCCGTGAACACAGTGGGCTCGATGTAGTAGCCGCCGTCCCGGTCGATCGCCGCGCCCCCGGCCGCGAGTTCGGCCTCGCCCCTGCCAGCCTCGATCTCGGAGAGGATCATGGCGTGCTGGGCCGCGGAGATGACCGGCCCCACCGGGTGGTTCTCCGAAGGAGGCCCCACTTCGAGGGCGCCGGCCCGCTCGACGACCCGTTCCAGCACCGCGTCGTGGATCTCGGAGACGAGGATCAGCCGGGAACAGGCCGAGCACTTCTGGCCCTGGAAGCCGTACGCGGACCGGACCGCATCGGCGGCCGCCGCGTCCACATCGGCGGTCTCGTCGACGATCAGGGCATCCTTGCCGCCCATCTCCATGTAGGCCCGCTTCAGCCAGACCTGTCCGGGAGCGACCCTGGCCGACCGCTCGGCGATCCGCAGTCCCACCTCCTTCGAGCCCGTGAAGTTGATGAACCGGGTGCGCGGGTCGTCGACGAGGACGTCGCCGATCTCACCTCCGGGACCGGGCAGGAAGTTGATCACCCCCGGAGGGAACCCCGCCTCCTCGACGAGCCGCATGACGGCGGCGCCGATCATCGGCGTGGTCGATGCCGGCTTCAGCACCACGGTGTTGCCCGCCATGACGGGCCCGAGCGTCATGCCGGTCAGGATCGCCAGCGGGAAGTTCCACGGCGGGATCACCACGCCGGCGCCGATCGGGATGAGGTGGGATTCGTTCTCCTCGCCACGGAAATGGGTGACCCGGACCGGCTCTGCGAGCCGCACCGCCTCGCGGGCGTAGTACGCGGCGAAGTCCAGCGCCTCGCAGACGTCCGCCTCGGCCTCAGCCCAGTTCTTGCCGGCCTCGAAGCATTGCAGGGCGGCGAGCTCGTACTTGTCGCGCCGCATCAGCTCGGCGAGCAGGACCCCGTGCCGGGCGCGCTCGAGAGCGGTGAGAGCCGACCACCCCCTGAAGGCGTCCCATGCGGCATCGAGCGCCCGCCCGGCGAGTTCGCCGTCTGCGGTGGCCACGACGCCCACGACGCGAGACGGCATCGCAGGATCGCGGCTCTCGATCGTCGAATCGGTCGCCACCGGCTCTCCGGCTACGACCGGACCGGCCGGTTCGCCCAACCGGGCCTGCACGGCGGCCACGGCCGCCTCGAACGCTGCACCGGCGACGGGATCTGAGAAATCGGAATACGGTTCCGGGGCGTACGGCTCGAACACACGGGCTCCTCGGTAGTCCGCGTTCAAGTATCGCGATGCGCGCGGAGATGTGCCGCGCCTACCCTGATACCGCATGGCACTGGACATCTCGAGTGAGGCCGCCTGGCTCCGCGCCAGGCTGGAAGGCCTCGCGGCGCGCCCCGTCTGGGGTGAGTCGAAGATCCACCTGCGGATCGCCCTCCCGAACATCAGGCAACTCGTCGTCGAGCGCCGAGCAGCCCTCGAGGCGGCAGAAGACGTCGAGGTGGGCGAACTCGCCGACCGGCTCTGGACGGGCGTCACCTACGACGAGATGGCGCTCGCAGTCGCAGTGCTCCGGCTCCGCCCGACGCTCGTCACCGAGGAGCGCATCGACCGTTGGCGGGCCGACCTCGACGGCTGGGGGGTCACCGACGACCTCGCCTCCGTCGTCCGCTCCTGGGTGGCAGACGACCCCGCCACGCGGATGGCGACCCTCGAGCGACTGGTGAGGGAGCCGGGCGCCTGGACGCGACGCCTCGCCCTCCTCTCGACGATCGCCCTGGCCCGGGAGGGGAACGCCGTTCACCGGGTGCTCGACCTCGTCACTGCCGCTCTCGACGACGCCAGGCCGATCGTCGAGCGCGCCGTCTCCACCGTGCTCCGGGAAGCCGGCACGGTCACACCCGAAGAGGTGCTCACCTACCTCGAGGAGCAGAGCGACCGCTTGCCGGCTCGCACCAGGCTCGAGGTGCGCAACAAGATCCGCACCGGCCGCAAGGACGGCGATCACAAGGAGGGCCGGCGGGATCGCGGCGACGCCCGGCGCAGACGGAAGGATGAGGCACGCAAGAAGCCGGGAGCGGGGCGCACGGGCCGGCCCGCAGGTCGCCGCGGGAGGAGTGGCTGACGACCCCGGCCGAGAGGGCGAGCCTTCACACGCCCGAGTCCACCCATTCCCGGGGGCGATCGTCCACCCCGGAGAGGATGATCCGACCGACGATCAGGAACACCATGAGGGCTCCCATGGCGACCTCCCTCGGCAGGCCGGCGACGGTGACGATCACCCCCCAGAGCAGCGGACCGAGGATCGAGGCAAACCGGCCGACCGTGGCGTAGAGACCGTAGAACTCCCCGAGGTGGGACGGCGGGGAGATGCGAGCCATGTATACCCGGTCGGAGGCCCAGGTGGCCCCCAGGCACAGGCCTCCGAGCACGCCGAGCGGCCATGCGAGGAGCCCCACGTCGGTGAGCCCGGCGGCGATCCCGATCGCGAATGCGACCAGCCAGGCGTGCAGGACGGCGTGCAGGAGTCGACGCGGGCCGTATCGATCGACGAGCCGACCGCCCAGGATCCCGCCGGCGATCGCCCCGGTGATCGCCACGGCCAGCAGGCCCTGCACCTCGTCGTCGCTGAAGTCGAGCTCTTCGATCACGTAGATGGTCAGGAACCCGTTGATCAGGGTGTTGATCGCGTCGGTGTAGAAGAACCTGCCGACGAGGAAGCGGGCCACTCCGGGGAAGCTGCGTGCCCTGCGCCATGCTTCGACCAGTCTCCGGGCCGAGTCGCGCAGTGCCGGGGGCGGGCCGGCGCGGGGTGGCCGGGGACGTTCTCTCACGAACAGGAACGCGGGAAGAGCGAAGAGCAGGAAGAGCCCTGCGATGGCCCTGAACACTGCCGGGTGGCCGAAAGGGTCCAGGAGCAGGGCACCCACGACCACCGCGATGAACGATCCCAGGTAGCCGACGCCGACGCCCATCCCGGAGACCTTCCCGGCCGTCTCCGGCGTGGACACGTCGCGCAGCATGGCGTCGTACACGACGCCGCCGAGGTTGAACCCGATCAGCGCCACCGAGAACAGCAACAGCGACACCGGCACCGAGGCGGTCGCCAGGAACGAGGTAGGGACGATGCACAGCAGCGTCGCCGGAATCAGGTAGGAGCGGCGCGAACCGCGATGGTCGCTGCGCGCCCCGATCCACGGCCCGAGCACGATGACGACGACCATTGCCGCGTTGACCGCCACGGCCAGCGCCAGGTCGGCAGTCTCGCCGTCGGTCAGCCACGACGGCAGGCCCGAGCGGTTGTCGGTGAGCCACTGCGGGAAGTACAGGGAGCCGACGCCGAGAGCGAAGATGGTGTTCGCCAGGTCGTAGGTCGCCCAGGAAGCCGTGGACAGGCGGGTCGGCCGCCACATCGAAACCACGGCCGGAATGTAGCGGGACGACGGGCGGCAGAAGGCTGCGGGGACCGGGAGAGGCAGAGGGAACGACGCTCTCGGGCTGCTCGGGAACCCGGGTCGATCTGGACGGCACGTGGGACGACGCCGGGTTGCTCAGGCGGCGCGCCGGCCCTCGCACACCTCACACCCGCCGACCGGGCATCGCTCGACGGCGGTCGCGACCAGGCCCAGGGAGGTGAGCCGTGCCGCCCACCCGGTATCTCCTCGGCCACCGACCGGCATGCTGCTCGACCCCGGAGCATCCATCGTTCTGGTTCTCCTGGAAGGAGTGCTGATCTCGTTCACCCTCGCACCGTATCGGGCGGGTGTGACACAGATCGATGCGAGATGCCTCCCTAGGATCGTCCGATGACCGTGACCTCTTCGCCACCCGGATGGGTTCCGGTGCGCCGAGCGAGGCCGTCATGACGATCCTCGTGGCGGGCCTCGTGAACCTGGAGACGTCCGCCCCGGTCGAGTCCTTCCCCATCGAGTACGCGCCCGCCCGATATCCCTCCGGCATCCGATCCACCGTCTCCGGGGTCGGCTGGAACGTCGCCACGGCACTGGGCACCCTCGGGAGCCGCACGCGTCTCCTCGCCGCGGTCGGAGACGATCCCGCCGGGCAGGTCGTGAGAGCGGAATCCCGGGCCGCCCCCTTCGAAGCCCTGCTCGTGCCCGTCGATCGCACCCCCCAGTCGGTGATACTCCACGAACCGACCGGCCGCAGGACGATCCTCACCGACCCGGCAGGCGTGGAGAGCCTGCGAATCGACCCCGCCGTGATCGCCGCATCCCTCCGCGACTGTGACCTCGCCGTGCTCTGCAACGTGAACTGGACCCGGAGCATGCTCACCCCCGTCGCGCAGGCGGGCATCCCGATCGCCACCGACCTGCATGCCGTGACCGGACTCGACAATCCATACGACGCCGACTACCTCGACGCCGCCGGGATCCTCTTCGTGAGCGGCGAGGTGCTCCCCGAGACGCCGAGCGCCTTCGCCGCCCGGGTCATGGCACGCGCCCCGGCCGACGTCCTGGGGATCGGCCTCGGGGATCGCGGCGCCCTTGTGGCGACCCGCCGCAGCGAGCCCGTGCTCATCCCGGCCCCGACGCTTCGGCCGGTCGTCTCGACCACCGGCGCAGGCGACGCACTGCTCGCAGCCTTCGTCCACTTCCACGTACGCGGGATGCCGGCCTCCGATGCCATGCGACGGGCCGTCGTGTTCGCTTCCTGGACGGTCGGCACCCAGGGTGGTTCGGAGGGATTCCTCACCGAGGCCGCCCTGGAGCGCCTGCTCTCCGAGCTCTAGGCAACGCCGAGCAGCTCTGCGACGAGTCGGTCGGAAACCTGCGAGAAGTCCCGGTACCACTCCCCCACGGCCCGCAGCCGGTCGGGCTGCAGTGGGCATACCACCTCGTCCACCTCGTGAGCGATCACGTCGATTGTCGCCGGAGGCCCCACCGGCACGGCGCACGCCAGCCACGACGGATCGCTTCGGCGCACGTAGCCGAGAGCGGCGCGCAGGGTCGCCCCCGTGGCAACACCGTCGTCCACGACGATGACGGTCCGCCCCGACACCGGCGGGTGCCCGCCGAAATCGGCGAGCGCCCTGCGCACTTCCTGCGCGGCCCGGTCGGCGAGCTCGGCCACCTCCGGTTCGCCGAGGCCGAGACGCGCTGCGAGCACCTCGTCGATGATCCGCCCCCCGTCTGCGGCGACCGCCCCGATCGCCAGTTCCGGGCTCATCGGAGCGCCGATCTTTCGGGCCACGACGGCGGCGAGCTCGCCCTCGAGGGCCGCGGCGACCTGCTCGGCCACGACGATTCCGCCTCTGGGCACCCCCAGGACGAGCGGTCCGGCCTCGC
>CAYXHU010000084.1:0-6848 GCA_964464675.1 uncultured Acidimicrobiia bacterium | reverse complement strand
GTGTTCCTGTTCTGGCTCCCGGGTCTGGTGGCGGCGCATCCTCCCCCAGGCGGCCGCCGCTATGTGCCCTGGTTCTGGGCCGGGGTGGCGTCCTTCCTCGCCGCCTACGCCATCTGGCTCACCGGCACCGCCGACCACGACTGGTGCCGACCCGACTCACTGCTCCAGGCCCACGCCGTCTGGCACGTGCTCGGGGCGGTGGCCACGTGGTGCTTCTTCCGGTTCTTGCGCACCGAACGGGTGCACTCGGGAGCGAACCGCCCCCAAGCACTCAGCCGCACTCGTCGGCGCTGAAGCCCTCGCCTCCTCCGGCGGCCGCGGCGGCCAGGGCTCGTTGCACCGTGGCTTGCACCTCGCCGACGTCGACGAGAGGCAGGCCCTTCCAGTTGATCCCGTCCGAATGCTGCGGGTAGCCGATGGCCTGCGTGGCGATGTCCCCGGCCTCGAGCGACGCGGCGATCCGGATCAGTTCGGGGAGCGCGTCGACCGGGATGCTGGTGGTCGCCGCGGCCCGCACCGCTGCAGCGATGTCGGGGAAACGGGTCAGAAGCGTGCCGGCGTCGGCGGCGCCGGCCAGGGCCCGCAGCATGCAGCGCTGCCGGGTCATGCGCGCCCCGTCGTTGGAGTCGGTCCGGTCCCGGACGTAGGCGAGCGCAGTGCGGCCGTCGAGCAGGTGGGTCCCCGCCGGGAGATCGATCGCGACCGGGTCCTCGCCCTCCTTGGCGGGAGAGAACGCCACGTCAATCGGCTCCCGGAGCGTCACCTCGACCCCGCCGACCGCGTCGACCAGGTCCACGAACCCGGCGAAGTCCACGAGCACGTAGTAGTCCACCCGGATGCCGAGGAGGATCCCGAGCGTCCGCCGCAAGGCCTCCATCCCGGGATCGGGCGAGTCGGGGTAGGTGCGCACGAAGGTGTTCGTGTACGTCCAGATCGCGTTGAGGCGGTCCGGGAAGCAGCGACACGACTCGAACGTCTCCGGGTCGATCGGCACGGGCTCCCGGCCCTCCTGCTCGGCGTCGTACTGCTCCTGGCGCCACGCGTAGTCGAGCTCCATGTCGAGGAACGACTGGTCGATCTCGTCGGGCAGCGGGGCTTCGGCGAGATCCCGGGAGAGGCCGAACAACACGGCCGTGCGGGCTCTCAGGTCGACGGTGGCCACGATCATCACGTCGGTTCGCAGCGACCAGCGGCCCGGGCCTGCATCGCCCCCGGCCAGCACCACGGTGACCCTGTCGAGACCGAACCTGTCGGCGAAGTCGGCGAAGGCGGCCGCCGGGTCGGGTTCGGTCGTGGTCGTGGTGGTCTCCGGCGGGCCGGTGGCCTCAGTCGTCGAAGAGGGCACCGAGGTCGACGCCGCCGAGGTCGTCGACGTGGTCGCCGGCGCCGTGGTGGTAGAGGCGGGCGGACCGAGATCGTCGGGATCGACGCCGGCTTCCAACAGCTCGTCGATTCGTTCGGAGAGCGGGGCGAGCTCACCGGCGACGAAGACGGTCTCGAGCACGTCGATGGCTTCCAGGGTGTAGTCGGCGACCACGACGTGGGGTGCCGCTATCACCCCGGCGAGAAGCAGCCCGGCCACCCACGGCCCGACCCCACGAGGCAATGCGCCTCCCGCCACCACGTAGGCGTCGAGGGCCGCCAGCAGTCGGAGCACCACCACAGCGAGGTTGGCCCCGAACAGCACCCAGAGCCACTTCGGCTGGACCACCACCTCGAGCAGCCAGTCGGCACCCCGGCCGGCCACGAACGCCGCCCCGATCGGCGCGAGCCCGATCAGCACCAGGAACCCGACCGCCCGGCCGCGCCGCCCGGCGTACCACTGCCCGGCTCCGGGCAGGACCGCCGAGAGCACGGCGGCGAACCAGGGGCTGGGATCTCCCCGGCCGGGACGCTCTGAGCGCTGCACAAGCCTCCGCGATGGTGATGCGCCGATCACGGTATCGGTCCTCGCCGGATAGCGACGACCACGGACCTTTGGTTTACGATGTATTTATGTTTCAGGATGTATTGAATATTCGAGAGTAAGGAGCTCGCTGTGAACGAGCACGACGAACGGGAGCTGCGGTTCGCCGACGACCTAGGCGCCTGGTTCGAGCGGATGGGCGCCACACGCATGGTCGGCAGGGTCTGGGGACTGCTCCTCAGCGCCGAGGAGCCGCTGCTGTCCGCCGCCGAGATCGCCGAACGGCTCGGAGCGAGCGCCGGGGCCATCAGCGGCGCCACCCGGGACCTCATCGCACTGGGCATCCTGGAGCGACGGAGGGTTCCCGGCGAGCGGCGGGACTACTTCGCGGTCCGGCCCGACTCGTACGTCGCCATCGTGCGGCGCCGCCTCCAGGCGATCAGCGACACCGCCAGGATCGGCGAACGCGGCATGCGCGAGTTCGAGGACCGGCCGGCGGCGGCCGAACGGTTCCGGGAGCTCTACGACTTCTACACGTGGCTGGCACCACGTTTCGCCACCCTCATCGACGAGTGGGAAGCAGACAAGGAGACCACGGATGATCGAACTGAATGAGGTCACCAAGCGCTTCGGCGCCGAACCGGTGGCCGTGACCGCGCTCGACTCGGCCACGCTGCGCGTCGCCCAAGGCGAGTTCGTGGTGGTGCTGGGCCCGTCCGGAAGCGGCAAGACCACCCTGCTAAACCTGGTGGGCGCCCTCGACGTGCCGACCTCCGGGAGCATCCGGGTCGCAGGCAAGGACGTCCACAGCCTGAGCCGTAAGGAGCTGTTCGCCTTCCGGCGCAGCACCGTCTCGTTCGTCTTCCAGTCCTTCAACATCTTCCCTGGGCTGACCGCCCTCGAGAACGTGCGCTTCGGCATGGACGCGGCTCTCAATCACGACGGGGACCCGCAGGCGGTTCTCGACAGCGTGGGCCTCGGGACCAGAGTGGACGCCTTCCCACACGAGCTGTCGGGGGGTGAGCAGCAGCGTGTGGCCATCGCCCGGGCCCTGGCGACCGGCAACCCCGTGCTTCTGGCGGACGAACCCACCGGCGAGCTCGACTTCGGCACCGGCGTGCAGATCCTCCGCCTGCTCCAGGAGCAGGCCGGCAACGGGCGCGCCGTGCTCGTCGTCACTCACAACCGCGAGATCTCCCGGATCGCCGACCGCGTGGTGGAGCTGAGCAGCGGACGAATCGTGTCGGACGGCCCTCCCTCCGGCGGCAAGGCCGACGTCTCCGAGCTGTCCTGGTAGGAGGAGCGATGCACACGATGAGACTCATGCTCCGCTGGTCCTGGAGAGACCTGAGAGCCCACTGGGTGAGGGTGGCGGCAATCGCACTCATGATCGCCATCGGCACCGGCGCCTACGCAGGGCTGAGCAGCTCGACCACCTGGCGCCGGATCTCCAACGAGGCCTCGTTCGGGGCGCTCGACATGCACGACGTCCGGATTGCGCTCACCGCAGGCAGCCTGGCACCGCGCGGCGAACTGATCGCCACGGCCGGCACGATCGCCAGCCCCGATCAGATCGACGGCTCCGAGGAGCGCCTCGTCGTCGACGTCCAGGTGGACGCCTCCACTCCCACAGACGCCATCCTGGTCCCCGGGGCGGTCGTCGGCGTCGACGTCTCCGGCGAGCCCTCGGTGGACGGCTTCTACATCGAGACCGGCCGGGGCCTGCAGCCCTTGGACGCGGGCAGCCCGGTGGCTCTGCTGGAGCACAACTTCGCCCTCTTCTACGACCTGCCCGCCGCGGGTGACCTCCGCATCAGCGGCGACAAGAGCGTCGCCTACGTCGGTCAGGCACTCACTCCCGAGTACTTCATCGTCGCCCCGGAAGGCGAGCTGTTCTTCTCCGAAGCCGGCTTCGCCGGGATCTTCACCTCGCTGGAGACCGCCCAGGAACTGACGGGACACACCGGCATGGTGAACGACCTCGTCCTCACCCTGGCCGAAGGAGCCGACGTGGACTCGGTCGCCGCAGAGCTCGAGTCGGCGTTTCGCGACGCTGGGATCGGCGTCGAAGTGACCACCCGCGACGAAAGCACGGCGTACCGGCTGCTCACCAGGGACGCAGACAACGATCAGCGGTTCTTCAACGTCTTCGCCTTCCTGATCCTCGCCGGGGCCGTCGGGGCGGCCTTCAACCTCATCACCCGGCTGGTCGAACAGCAGCGCAGGGAGATCGGCATCGGCATGTCCCTCGGGGTGACCCCGGCGACGATCGCAGTGCGCCCGCTGCTCGTCGGCGCCCAGATCGCCCTGCTCGGGGTGGTGTTCGGGATCGCGGTGGGTCTGGTCATCGGCGGCCTCATGCGCCAGGTCCTCGTTTCGTTCCTCCCCCTCCCCGTGTGGGACACCCCCTTCCAGGTGGGTATCTTCGCCAGAGCGGCCGTGCTCGGCTTCGCTCTGCCGTTCCTGGCGGCGGCGATACCGGTGTGGAGAGCGGTTCGGGTATCCCCGATTCAGGCACTGCGCCCCGCTCACCTGTCTGCCAAGGGTGGATGGCTGTCACGGGTGACGCGCCACGCTCCCCTCCCCGGAGATTCCTTCACCCAGATGCCGCTGCGCAACCTGACCCGTTTCCCGCGCCGCACCATGCTCACCGTGCTGGCGATCGCCGCGGCGATCGCCGTGCTGGTGACCCTCCTCGGAGTGGTCGACTCGTTCCTGGAAACGGTCGACGTCGCCGAGGCAGAAAGCCTCGGATCCACGCCCGATCGCATCCTCGTCGACCTCGACGGCTTCCACGGTGCCGACTCGCCGGAGGTGCGCGCCGTGGCCGAGGCGGCGACGGTGAGCCGGGCCGACGGCGCCCTGCGGCTTGCGGGACGCGTGTTCGCCCACGGTGAGCACCTCGACATCTCCCTCGACCTCATCGACTTCGAAGACGGGCTGTGGACCCCGACCCTCACCGCCGGCGCGGTGAACGCCGAGCCGGGTCTCGTGCTCACCGAATCCGCTGCGTCAGATCTCGGCGTGTCGGTGGGCGACACGGTCGTGCTCCGCCATCCCGTGGCGGCCGAGGGAACGGCGCTGCGCCTGGCCGACACCACCCTGCCGGTCGTCGCCACCCACCCGTACCCGCTCCGGCCGGTCACCTACATGGACATCGACCACGCCGGGATCATGGGCCTGGAAGGGACCGTGAACGCGATGTCGGTAGGCCCGGCACCGGGAGTGACCGACGACGACGTCCGCCGGGAACTGTTCGAGCTCGACTCGGTCGCCGCGGTGCGCACCGCGGCGCAGTCGGTTCGCCAGGTCCGGGACTCGCTCGACCAGGTCCTCGGCGTGCTCAACGTGGTCGCCGCGTTCGTGTTGCTCCTGGCGCTGCTCATCGCGGTCAACTCGGCGAGTATCTCGCTCGAGGCCCGCACCCGGGAACACGCCTCGATGTTCGCCTTCGGAGTCCCGGTACGCACCGCGCTGCGCATGGCGATGACCGAGAACCTCGTGATCGGGATCCTGGCCACGTCCCTCGGAGTGGCCGGCGGTCTCGGGCTCATATGGTGGATGCTCAACAGCCTGCTCGGCGACACCATGCCGGACTTCGCAGCCGTGATGTCGCTCGAACCGGCGACACTCGTGACCGCGGCCGTGCTCGGCGTGGCCGTCGTGGCGGTCGCGCCGGTGTTCACCCTGCGGCGGATGCGCCGCATGGACCTGCCGGGCACGCTGCGGCTCATGGAGTGAGGCCGCCTCAAGGAGGAGACCACCGGGCCACCTCGCCGCCGGATGGATCCACCAGGGTCACGTCCCCGCCCCGCCACAGCAGCTCGGCGTCGTCCCAGTACATACGGTCCCCGCCGATCACCGAGCACCAGTGCGCGTATCGGCTCGTCGCCGCCGGGCAGGTTGCCCCGCCGGCGTATGCGAAGTCGAGCAGGAACGACTCCCCCGGGCCGAGGGTGGTCCCCTCCGGGAAGGGGAACACCGTGCCCCCGGTGCCCACGATCTGCCACCCGGTCAGGTCGAGGGGGTCGCCCCCGTCGTTGCGCATTGCGATCGACTGGAGAAGCGGCCAAAGGTACGGCTGGTAGACACCGAGGAGGGACGCCGCCACGGTGCCTCCGGGGAGGATCTCCAGCGTCACGCCCTCGATGATCGCGTCGGGCGTGCCGAGGGCGACCGAGTACACCGCCGGTGCAATCCCCTCCGGGAAGGCCTCCGCGACCACCACCCGACAGTCGATCACCGAGCCGAGCACCTGTGTGAGGCACAGGCGCTGTGGGTCGCCCACCTCTGGGACCAGCCAGACCGCCACGCCGTCATTCCCGTCGAGGGCGCCGAGACGGCCGCGCACCCACACCCGGGTGCCACTCACCGCACGGCCCGGCGACACCGTGGCCTGAGGTGGCTCACCGGAGGCCTCTTCCCCGACCGCGACCGGGGTGCTCGGATCGAGAAAGCCCGGCGGGCCGACCCACACCACCCCCACGCCGGCCGTCCCCGAGAGGTCCCCCTCGCGGCCGACCACCGCCACGGTCGCCTCCCCGGCGGCAACGGCGTGCGCCGACGACATCGCCCAGGCCGGACCCGGGTCGGCCAAGTCGAACCGGCGCCACCCCACCCCGTCGGGCGACGTCCAGATGCGGTACGCCAGGAAGGGGCGGTCGAGATCGGAGCCGACCGCGACGTACCCGTTCGCGACCGCCGCAACGTCGTTCATCCGCATCGCAGTGGTCGCGCCGCCCCCGAGCACTCCGGCCGGATCGGCCACCGGCGCCCAGGCGACGCCGTCCGGCGACACCCACACCGCACCGGAGGACCCGCCCGGGGCCGGTCCGAACCCCACTGCGACGTACCCGGCAGACCCGAACGCCACCGCCGACATGCCCGTGACGCCATCCACGACGGGCGCGGGCACGTTCGCCTCACGCCAGATCCCCTCGTT
>CAYXHU010000083.1:0-6916 GCA_964464675.1 uncultured Acidimicrobiia bacterium | reverse complement strand
CCGCCGGAAGCCCGTGCGTTCGCCTCCGCCTGGTCCATGATGTCGGGCATCAGGCGGAACTCGGGCGGGCGGGTGAGCCGCACGTTCATGCCGTAGCGGGTCATCAGCAACACCAGGCTCTGCGGCACGCTGATCGGCTTCTGGTACGAGGCGGCATACGCGTAGGAGACGTCGATCGTCAGCCCGCGCGGGTCACCTTTGTGCTCGATGATCGTCAGCAGGTCGGCCAGGATCTGGAACGGGTGGTAGATCTCGCACTGCATGTTCAGCACGGGCACGCGTGAGGCTTCGGCGACGGCGCGGATGTAGGCGTTGCCCACCCCCCAGTCGACCTGGCGGATGGCGATCCCGTCGTTGTAGCGCCCCAGGATCTCGCCGATCTCGGTGGCGGTGTCGCCGTGGGCGATCTGAGTGGTCTTGGATTCGATGAACTGGGCGTGCCCCCCGAGCTGCGCCATCCCGGCCTCGAACGAGGCGCGCGTCCGGGTGCTGGAGAAGAAGAACAGCATCGCCAGCACCTTGTCGCGCAGCAACCCGTGGGACTCACCGAGAGCCCGGCGCCGCTTGAGGTCGAGGGCCACGTCGAGGACGGTGTCGATCTCGTCCTTGGTCCACTCCTGCGTGGTGATGAGATCGCGGCCCCGCAATCCGGTCTGCATGGGTGCTCCTCCTACTCCATCGCGCCCATGACGAGTGCCAAGAGGGCCATCCTCATCACGACGCCGTTGAATGCCTCTTCCCAGTACCGGGCATGCCTGGTCTCGTCGACGTCGGCAGGGAGCTCGTCCTTGCGCGGCAGCGAGTGCAGGATGATCGCGTCGCTGCGGGCCTTCTCGGCGAGCAGCCGGCGAGTCACCTTGTAGTTGTCCGGGGTCGTGCCCTTGTCGGCGGCCTCTTCGCGGCTGGCCGTGTAGTCGGCCTGCACCACCGGCTCCATGTAGATGACGTCGGCTTCGCCGATGACGTCGGCCACATGCTCCGCCTCGCTGAACTCGAGGTTCTTGGAGCGCAGCTCCTCCTTGAAGTCGTCGGTGAGCGACATGTCGGGCGGGGACACGAAGATGGCTCTGGCGTCGAACTGGGTGAGGGCGTAGCCCAGGGAGTGCATCGTGCGCATCCTCATGTCGCCGATGGCGAGGAACGTCAGCCCGTCCACCGAGCCCAGTTCCCTGGCGACGGTGTACAGGTCGGTGAGCACCTGCGTCGGGTGCTCGCCCCAGCCGTCCCCGGCGTTGATGACCGGCACGCTCGACCAGCGGGCGGCCTCGGCGGGAGCCCCCTGCTGGAAGTGCCGCATGACGATCGCGTCGCCGTAGTACTCGAGCATGTGGACGGTGTCCTTGATGGACTCCTGGTAGAAGTCCCCCGCCCGCGTCATCTTCGGGTCGGCGAACCCCGTGACGTGCCCGCCGAGCCGGTGCATGGCCGCCTCGTGGGCGAGCCGCGTCCGCGTGGACGGCTGGTAGAACGCGGTCACCAGCGTCTTGTGGCTGAGCAGGTCGCTGTTGCGCCGCTCCCTGGCGATGTGCTCGAGCCGATCGGCGACGTCGAAGACGTGCAGGAACTCGGCGCGTTCGAACTCCTTGAGCGACAAGATGTCGCGCCCGGCGAAACTCCTCATGTGACTGCCTCCTGCCGGCCGGGCGGCATCGCCCCGGTGGTGCGCGCCCGAACTCGACTCGACTGGGGATCCCTCGGTGGGGTAGATTGGTCATATAACAATACCAATCTCCCCGGTGCGAGGCGAATGACCATCGACCGCAATCCGTCACTGACCGAGCAGGTGATGGCCCATCTCAAAGACCGCATCCGGCGCGGCGGATTCCCCGAAGGGCGCATCCCCCCGGAGACCGAACTCGCCGCCGACCTGGGCGTGAGCCGCACCACGGTGCGCGACGCGCTCAGCCGCCTCGAGCACGAGGGAGTCGTGGTCCGCCGCCAGGGTTCGGGCACGTACGTGAACCGCCCGGTCCTGCAGGTCAAGTCCCGGCTCGAGGAGATCTGGTCGTACGAGCAGATGCTGCTGGACCACGGCTACACCCCGTCGGTCCGGGTCCTCACCGTCGAGCCGGGCACGGCAACCGACGACGACGCCGAGGCGCTCGAGATCGCACCCGGGGCAGAGCTGCTCGTCATCGAGAAGCTGTTCATCGAGGACGACCGGCCGGCGGTCCTCACCCGCAACCGGATCCCCGCCTGTCTCGTCGACGGCACCCCGAGCGCGACGCAAGGCCGGGCGCCGATCTACGAGTTCCTCGAGGACCGCTGCGGCCGGCGCCTCGCCTACTACCTCTCCGACATCGTGCCGGTGGCCCTGGAGGGCCGGGTCGCCGAGGCGCTCGACGCCCCGCCGGGCACCCCGGCGCTCTGCTTCGAGGAGACCGGGTACGACACCGCCGGCTCGCCGATCGTCAAGGCGTCGTCGTGGTTCCGCGACGACCTGGTCCGATTCCGGCTCATGCGCCGCAAGTCCGGCGGCTGATCACTCCCCGTACCCCGGGTGGCCGATCCTTCCCCCCGGGGCCGGGTCGTAGGCGGGCAGATGGGCAGCCGAGTCGCGCAGGCCGGCCAGCAGGGCGTACATGACCGCCGCGGGACGGAGCGACACACTCCCCGGCGATCCGGTGCGGGACTCCGCCCCGAGCACCCGCCACGTCTCCGGCTCGAGCCGCACCCGGGCGCCCGGCGCCGCGTAGGTGAGATCGCCGTCCAGTGAGATCCGGTGCGTCTCCCCCGCCCACCGGCCCTCCATGACGGGATGCTCCCCGGAACCGAGCACCATGAACGCATTGTCGGCCTGCGCTTCGAAGTCGGCCCGGTCGAGGTAGAGACGCGGCTTGTCCCGGTACGGGGCGCCGGCGGTGGGGCAGAAGGTGGCACAGTTGCCGCACTCGTTGCAGAAGTCGGTGAGCACCGCCACCTGCAGGGCTTGATCCACCCGGAACGGCGACGAGCCCTCCAGGGAGTAGCCGTCCCCCGAGAACGACACCGTCGGCAGATCGGCGGCGAACGGCCGCGACGCATACGTGAGGATGGCGAGGTTCGGGCACACCCCGACACAGATGCTGCACAGCTCGTGGCAGTCCAGGCACCGGGACGCTTCCCGCATCGCCTCCTCCGGCGTGTAGGAGAGCACCGCCGTCTCGAACGAACGACGCTCCGACACCGGGAGGTCGCTCACCGGGACCCGGTAGTCCCGGTGAGCGCGCCGGGCCAGCAGGCCGATCATGTCGGCCGGCGGCCGGTGCGGTTGCTCGACCGTGCCGTGGGGCAGGGCGCTGCGCGCCAGGATCGCCCCGGCCATCGCCTTGCCGTCGGCGGCGGCGACCACGATCGAGGCCGGCCCGTGGGCCCCGGCGTCACCGCCGGCGTACACCCCGGGGATCGAGGTCTCGAGGGTCTCAGGGTCGGTCGCCAGGTAGCCGCGCGGTGTCAACTCGGGGGCGGGCTCTCCGAAGAAGTCGAGCACGGCATGCTGGCTGATCGCCAGGAGCATCGTGTCGAACGGGAGATCGAACGCGGAGCCCTCGACCTCGTGGGGGATCTTGCGGCCCGACCGATCCCGGTCGCCCCGGTACTCCATGCGGACACACGTGATCCCGGCCAGCCTCCCGTCGTGGATCTGCAGCGCCGTCGGCACCGCCAACTCGACCACCTCGATGCCCTCCTCGAGGAGCGCCGCGATCTCCTCGCGATCGGCGGGCATCTGGTCGATGGTGCGGCGGTAGACGATCGACACCTCGGCTCCGAGGCGCCAGGCGGTCCGGGCACAGTCCATGGCCGTGTCGCCGGCACCGATCACGGCAACCCGGCGGCCGATCGGGAGCGGCCGGCCTTCCCGGACGCTGCGCAGGAACGAGATGCCGTCGATGACCCCCTCGGAGTCCTCCCCCTCCAGCCCGAGCCGCTTGGCCAACTGGGCGCCCACCGCGACCACGATCGGGCCGAACCCTTCCGCCCGCAGGTCTGCCAGGGTGAAGTCGGTGCCGGCCTCGACCCCGTACCGGAACTGCACGCCCGCCAACTCGAGGCGGGCGATGTCGGCGTCGATCGCCTCCTGAGGCAGGCGGTAGGTCGGGATCGCCCCGCCCACCATGCCGCCCGGGTACGGATGACGTTCGAAGACCGTCACCGAAGCCCCGGCTGCGGCCAGCTGCGACGCCGCGCCGATCCCGGCCGGGCCGGCGCCGATGACCGCCACCTCGAGGTCGGCGGGAGCCTCCTCCTCCAGCCCGCCCGGCGCCTCCTCCTGGTCCATGATGAACCGCTTGATGTGCCGGATCGCCAGCGGCTCGTCGTAGTGGGTGCGGATGCAGGTGTGCTCGCACAGGTGGTCGCACACGTGGCCGAGGATCGTCGGGATCGGGTTGTCCTCCCTGGCCAGCGCCACGGCCCGCTCGAAGTCGCCCTCGCGCACCGCCGCCATGTACTGCGGGACCTTCTGATCCACCGGGCACTCGTCCACACACGGCGCCTCGATGCAGTCGAACAGCTCGAGTTCGCGGCTCGTCTTCGAACGGCCCGTCTCGTAGCTGTCCTTGTGGAGGCGGTGGTCCCACCGGACCGTCTCGGCGTAGGCGCGCAGATTGGCGAGCGCGCAGGCCCGGAGCACCGTGTCGCAGAGCTCGTCGCCATCCAGACCGGCCGACGCCGCCCATTGCCGGGCCGCGTCGAGCACCCGTCCCGGCGCAGCGGCCATATGCTCGGCGACCGCCTCGGCATCGCCCACGCCGCCGATCTCGGCGAGCACCCCGGCCGCGGCCGGCCGCCGTGCCCCGAGCGCGGTGCGGCACACGAACTCGTCGAGGTCGGGCGCTCCGGCATCGGACATCGCGGCGCGGGTGGTCTCGAAGTACTGGAGGAGCCGGAGATACCCGCCCGACTTCAGCAGGTCCGAGCAGACCGTCACCGTCGTCATGCCCGAGGCGAGCAGGTCGGGGACGTTGAAGCAGTCGGCGCCGCCTGCGAACGACAGCATCAGGTCGCCGCCGAACTCGTCCCACACCATCCGGGCCACGTTCGTGGTGACCGCGTGGAGGGCACGCCCCGACATGTACATCGTCGCGTCGTCGGGGAACACCGTCCGCCAGTTGTCCACCTCGAGCGTGTTCGACAGCTTGAGCCCGAACGTCACGCCGTGCCGGTCGGCCAGGGCACGCAGGCGCCGGAATATGGGCGCTCCGTCGTCCCAGGTGAGGTCGTGTCCGAAGGCTTCGTCGGGCACGGGGACGTCGCGATACCCGAGCTCCTCGTTGACGATCCGGCGGACTCCCTCGGGGCCGAGCAGCGTCGGGTTGCACTTCACACTGGTGTGCAGGCCGCGTTCCTCGATGAGATAGGTGACGATGCTCTCGATCTCGTCCGGCGGGCAGCCGTGCATCGTCGACAGCGTGATGTTGTCCGACAGCCGAGAGGGCACGTCCAACTCCCGGATCTCCGGGAAGCGTTCGGCGACGATGTCGAGATAGGCGGGGAGGTAGGCGGAAGCGTCGGCCATGGCGTCCAGGTACCACTGCACGTTCGGCCGGTGGATCCCGGCCAGGTCGTAACCGACGCTCATGTTGAAGATCATCCCGGGGCTCTCGCCCGGGAACCCCAGCGTGCGGTGCAGGGCATGGATGAGCACCCAGGCGCGCAGGTACTCGTCGAACGACTCGTAGACCTTGAGCTCCTGGGACCACTCGACGTTGTAGCCCTCGTCCTCGATGTCGATGCAGGGCTTGTTGATGTCGAGCTCGTCGAGGGTCTGGATGGTCTTCAGCTCGATGAACCGTGCCCCACACAGCCAGGCGACCACGATGTTCTGCGCCATCTGGGTGTGCGGCCCGGCGGCGACACCGAAGGGAGACTCGAGGGGCCGGCCGTAGAGGTCGAGGCGGAACGGGTCGTCGCCGGAGGGCCGAAACACGAGCTCCCGGGGGATGCCGAACACCGATCCGGAGCCCTCCAGCTCGTCGAACACCCATGCGGTGAGGGCCCTCATTGAGATGGGATGGAAACGGTCTGACATCTCAGCCTCCCGGATCACAGACGGGCGTGCAGCCGAGCAGCCTGCTCGGCGGCCTTGGCCCGGACCTCGTCCGCATCGACGCGCGTCGCCCTGCCCTCGGACAGCACCACCTCGCCCCCGACCCTCACCTCGACGGGGCGGATCCCCGGGGTGAAGGCGACGTGCCACGGATCCATCGGGTCGTACGACCAGGTCACCTCGTCGTCCCGAGCTTCGGGGACGAGGTCCCGGCCGGTCTCCAGCCACGCCCAGGCGGTCTCGGGGGTCGCGGTGACGTCCACCGAACGGTGCAGCACGTAGGCGAGCCGGAACTCCTCGACGACGTTGCCTCCGATGCCGTCGGTGCCGAGGGCCACCGGGTTGTCGAACCGGCGCGGATCGGCGTAGCCGACGGCGTTGTTCAGGTTGGAGCGCGGGTTGTGCAGGACGGTTCCCCGCAGCCCGTGGTCGTCGCGGAGATGGACGCCGTGGGCGAGCAGCCAGCCGTCCCGAGTCAGGCCGGCGAGACGCTGGGGTGCGTCGGCGTCGCCGGGGCCTTCGGCGACGTGCACGTGGACGCCGACCCCGAAGTCCTCCGCCAGCCCTGCGGCGGCCTGCAAGGTGTCGTCGCTGCAGGTGAACGACGCGTGGATGCCGACCAGCCCGCGCCCGCCCGAGGCCAGGAACCGCCGGTTCTCCTCCAGCCCGCGCCGCGCTCCGTCCGCCCCATGGCGATCGGTGACGCCGTAGGCGGCGACGACCCTCACCCCGACCTCGGCACACGCATCGGCGATCGCGTCCAGCGACCCTTCGATCGCTGACGGAGACTCGTGGTGATCGACGATCCCGGTCGTCCCCTGCTCCAGGGCTTCCAGGGCGCCGAGCATCGCCGACCAGCGGATCATCTCCAGGTCCAGGGCGGTGTCG
>CAYXHU010000082.1:0-6921 GCA_964464675.1 uncultured Acidimicrobiia bacterium | reverse complement strand
TGCCGCTGCTCGCCACCGGCATCGCCGACACCACGACCTTCCGCGGGCAGGCGGTCCTCATCCTGCTGGGCTTCGTCGCCCAGTTCCTCGCCGGCTGGGTGGCGGCCAGATTCGCCGGGCGGATCCATCCCCTCCACGGGGCGCTGGCCGCGCTGGCGGCGTTCGCCGTGGTCTCCGCGCTGTCGCTCGCGACCGGGGCGGATCCGGGTGCGGGAAGCCTGGCATTCGGCTCCGTGGTCGCTGCGCTCCTGGGCACCGCCGGCGGGATCCTGGTCGAGGCCCGGGAACGGCCCGTCGAGAACTAACGTTCGGTGGGTGAGCTCGCCGGGCGGCCGCGGCGCGTGACATCGCGTCGAGGAAAGTCCGGACTCCACAGGGCACGGTGCTGGGTAACACCCAGGCGGGGTGACCCGACGGACAGTGCAACAGAGAGCAGACCGCCGATGGCCTCCGGGCACAGGCAAGGGTGAAACGGTGGTGTAAGAGACCACCAGCGTCCCGGGTGACCGGGGCGGCTCGGTAAACCCCACCGGGAGCAAGGCCGAGCAGGGACCGGGTGGCCCGCCCGACGGTCCCGGGTAGGCCGCACGAGCCCGACCGGCAACGGCGGGCCCAGATAGATGGCCGCCGCCGACGCAGTCGGCACAGAATCCGGCTTACAGGCGGGCTCACCACCGTGAGGGGCCCCGCAAGGGGCCCCTCACCACGCCCGCCGGTGTGGAACCGTCCCGCGGAACCGCCGGCGAGACACCTCGGAAGACGACGGGCCCGCGCACCACGGGCGACGTAGCCTTGAGCCATCATGACGATGTGCCGTCGACGCGCCCGCGGGCCGGGGAACAGCAGGCTCTCACGCCGCCGCACCGGCTCGGCCGGGGCAGATAGGGTGTGCCGGCCGTGACCCATCGCCAGCACGCACCCGTCGACCAGGCCCTGGAACAGCTCGGGGAGGACGACCCCCGTCTCGCCGCCTTCGCCCGGCTCTACCTGAGGAACCTCCCCACGGGGATGGTCACAGATCCGGGCGCCATCGCCGCCCAGGTCTCGTCGCTGTTCGAGTTCATCCGCGCCCGCCGGGCCTCCATCGAGGTGCGCGTGTTCAATCCCGAGCTCGCGGCTCACGGATACCAGTCCCACGGCACGGTCGTGGAGCTGGTCATGGACGACGGGCCGTTCCTGGTCGACTCCGTGTCCAATGAAGTGAACGCCTACGGCTTGAGGGTCACCCACGTGGTCCACCCGGTGATCGGCGTCGGACGAGATCCCTCCGGCGACCTGGTGTCGGTCACGCACCCGCGCGACGCGTCCGCGAAGGAATCGGTGCAGCACCACGAGCTCGACCGTCGCCTCTTCGAGGCCGACCTCCCGGCCCTGGAAGCCGGGGTGCGGCGGGTCCTCACGAACGCCAGAGAGGCGATGCTCGACTTCCCCGTGATGCTCGAGAGGGTCGACCGGATGGTCGAGGTGGCAGAGGCCTCCGCGCCCCACGTGCCCGAGGACGACATCTCCGAGGTCGCTGCGTTCTTGCGGTGGCTCCGGGACGACAACTACGTGTTCCTCGGCTATCGGGAGTACCGAATCTCCCACGAGCCCGCCGGGCCGGTGGTCCAGGCGGTTCCCGGCAGCGGGCTCGGCATCCTGAGCGATGTCTCCGCATCCCAGGTGGCGGACCCGGTGCCCGTCGCCGGCCTTCCCGAGGATCTGGCCGCCAGGTATCGCGGCGGCGATCTGCTGATCGTCACCAAGACCAATCGCCTGTCCCCGGTTCATCGCCGGGTGAAGATGGACTACGTCGGAGTCCGCCACCTCGACGAGACGGGCAGGACCGTCGGTGAGGCGCGCCTGCTCGGCCTGTTCACCTCGAAGGCGTACATGGAGCAGTCGGCGCTGACGCCGATCCTGCGGCGGAAGCTCGCCGACATCGTCGCGGCCGAAGATCTCATCGAGGGGTCCCACGACTACAAGGCGCTCGTCACCCTCTTCGAGGGATTCTCCAAGCACGACCTGTTTGCCTCGCCCACGAACGATCTGCGCAGAACCCTGATGGGAATGCTCTCCCACCAGGAGGAGGACCGGGTGAAGCTATACGCCCGCCGCGACCTGCTGCAGCGCAATGTCTCGGTCCTGGTCACCATGCCGCGGGACCGCTTCAACGCCGACGTCCGGCGCAGGCTCCAGGAGCATCTCACCGAGCGCCTCGGAGGTGATTCGGTCGACTATCACCTGGCCCTCGGAGAAGCGGACCCCGCCCAGCTCCACTTCACCGTCTGGACGGGAGCAGCGGTTCCCGAGATCGACTACCGCGCCCTGGAGGGTGAGGTACGCGAGATCACCAGGTCGTGGGCCGAACAGGTCGTCGAGGCCCTCTCAGAGACCCGGCCTCCGGGCGAGGCGGAGCGTCTGGTGGCGGACTGGGCGCCGCGGTTCCCCGACTACTACGCGACCTCCACCGGCTTCGCGGTGGCCGCCGGGGACATCTGCCGGCTCGCCGAGCTGTCATCCGCCGACCGGCCGTTCACCGTCGGCATCCAGAACGAGGACGAGGTCGCCGGGCAGGAGCCCCTCACCCGGATCGCCCTCTACAGGCGGGACGGCAAGCTGCCGTTGAGCGAGCTGGTCCCGGCCCTCGAGGACCTCGGCCTGCGCGTGGTGGAAGAAGCCGCGACACGTATGGAACAGCCCGCCGGGTACTTCATCCACGACTTCGGCGTGCTGGGGCCCGACGACCGTCCGCTCGACCTCGACCACACCGCACCCCTGGTCTCGCGAGCCCTCGCTGCGGTGTGGGCGGGTGATGCCGAGAGCGACGACCTCAACAGGCTGATCGTGGCTGCCGGGCTGACCCACGAGCAGGTCGCAGTGTTGCGTGCCTATCGCACGTATTGGCGGCGCGTGTCGCCGGTGTTCACGATCTCCTACGTCAACGACACCCTCGTCGAGCATGCCGACCTCGCCGCCGACCTGGTCCGCCTGTTCGGGCTCGTCTTCGATCCCGGCACCGCAGGGACCGACGTCTCCGACCTCACCGCCGAGATCGGTGACGGGCTCGATCGGATCCCCTCGATCGAACAGGATCGGATCCTGCGCAGCTTCCTCCGCATGATCCAGGCCACGCTCCGCACCAACGCGTTCGTCCCGGAACGGCGGTGCCTGTCGTTCAAGTTCGATCCGACCCAGGTCCCCGACGCCCCGCTCCCCCACCCCATGGCCGAAGTGTTCGTCTACGGCCACGACGTCGAGGGCATCCACCTGCGCGGCGGCATGGTGGCCCGCGGCGGGATCCGCTGGTCCACCCGCAGGGAGGACTACCGAACCGAGGTGCTCGGCCTGCTGAAGGCCCAGATGACCAAGAACGCGATCATCGTGCCGACGGGGGCCAAAGGGGGCTTCGTCGTGCGGAGGCCGCCCGACGATCCTTCGCTGCTGCCCGCCGAGGTGGAACGCTGCTACCGCCAGTTCATCGGCGCACTCCTCGACGTGACCGACAACCTCGTCGACGGCGCGACGGTACATCCGCCGCGTGTCGTGGCCCGGGACGGCGACGACCCCTACCTCGTCGTGGCCGCGGACAAGGGGACCGCCACCTTCTCCGACGTCGCCAACGAGATCGCCACCGCCCGGGGATTCTGGCTCGGTGACGCGTTCGCTTCCGGAGGATCCCATGGATACGACCACAAGGCCCTCGGGATCACCGCTCGCAGCGCCTGGGAATCCTTGAAGCGCCACTTCTACGAGCTCGGGATCGACCCCGACGAACAGCCCTTCAGCGTCGCGGGGATCGGCGACATGTCGGGAGACGTGTTCGGCAACGGGATGCTGCTCTCCGACCAGATCCGGCTGGTGGCCGCGTTCGACCATCGCGACGTGTTCGTCGACCCGGACCCCGATCCCACACGGTCTCACGCCGAGCGAGCCCGCCTGTTCGCCGCACCCGGTTCCTCGTGGGCCGCCTACGATCCCGAGCTCATCTCCCCCGGAGGCGGCGTCTTCTCGAGGGCCGCCAAGCGCGTCGAGCTGAGCCCGCAGGCGCGCCGCGCCCTGGGCACCGAGGCGACGACCGTGACCCCCGCCGAGCTGGTGGCGATCGTGCTGCGGGCGCCGGTCGACGTGCTCTGGAACGGAGGCATCGGCACCTACGTCAAGGCCTCGACCGAGAGCCACGACGACGCCGGCGACCGTGCCAACGATGCCGTGCGCGCCGACGCCGGTGAACTGCGGGCCCGGGTCGTCGTCGAGGGAGGCAACCTCGGCCTCACCCAACGCGGCCGGGTCGAGTACGCCGCGGCGGGAGGCAGGCTCTTCACCGACTTCATCGACAACTCGGGCGGCGTCAACTGCTCCGACCGCGAGGTCAACCTCAAGATCCTGCTGGGACTGGCCGGGCAACGCGGTGAGCTGGGCCCGGAGGAGCGCGACCGCCTCATCGAGGACGTGGCCCCCGACGTGGTGGAGCAGATCCTGCGAGCAAGCTTCCTCCAGGCGCGGATCCTCTCGATCGAAGAGGCGGCTTCTCCGGACCGGCTCGACTCGTACGAGGAACTGATCGGCAACCTGGAAGAAGCCGGCCTCCTCGACAGGGCACTCGAAGCGCTCCCGGACGGCGACGAACTCGCGGCCCGCTCCCGGTCGGGCACCGGACTGACCCGCCCCGAGCTCGCCGTGCTGCTCGCGCACGAGAAACGCCGGCTCACCGGCATCGTCGCCCGATCGCCGCTGAGCGGCGACCCCTACCTCGCCGCGGACCTCGAGGAGTACTTCCCTGCCGAGATCGTGGCGCGCTTCGGGAACGTGCTCGCCGACCACCCGCTCCGCCCCCGGCTGATCGCCACACTCGTGGCCAACGACGTCGTGGACATGCTCGGCATCACGTTCTGCTCGCGGATCGCATCGCGCACCGGGGCGGACGCGGCCGACATCATCACCGCCTACCGGATCGCCCGAGACGTCACCGGGGCCGGGAGGCGGTGGCGCGAGGTCGATCGGCTCGCCGAGTCGGTCGGCCGGGAAACCTGGCTGGCGCTGGTCGCCGGAATCGACCGCCTCGTGACCCGGGTGACCCGCTGGTATGTCGGCCACCCGAGCCCTCTCGGCCTCGGGGAACGGGCCGCCGCGGGGCGCAGAGGATTCGCCGATCTCGAGACCGCCGCCCTCGACTGCGGCTCCGACCAGTGGCGGGCAGCCCGCCAACGTGTGTTCGACGACCTCACCGGCCGCGGCGTCCCTCCGGAAATCGCCTGCTTCCATGCCGCCGCACCGGTCCTCGCGTCCGCGCCGGACCTCATGGAGGTGGCGGCGACGACGGGGAGGAGCCACCGCGAGGTGCTCGATGCCGCGGTACGCGCCGGGGAGGCCTTCGGGCTCGACCAACTCACCGAGCGAGCGGCCGAAGCGCCCGCCCAGACGCTCTGGGATCGGTGGGCGCTCTGGACGATCGAGGCGGATCTCCTGGCGCTGCGCCGCCGGGCCACCGAGCGGGTGCTGGAGTTCGCCCCGGGAGGAGGGGGAGGCGACGCAGCCGTCCGGTTCCTGGCCGAGCATCCCGGCATCGCCGGCCGCCTGAGCCGTTTCCTCGACGCGGTGGAACGCAGCGACCTCGACATCGCCGCGCTCACCGTGGCCGTCGGCCAGATCCGGGCCGCGCTGGGTTGAGACGCGCCGCGGCCCCCGGGACGACCCCGGGGGCCGCTCGACGTGTACCTCGTCAGTCCTTGAGGAAGGCGGCCGCCAGGCCCCCCGCCCCGCCGACGAGGGTCAGGTACATCCCGATGCCGACGTCGAGATCGTCCCCGGTGATGTCGAAGAAGTTGATGATCCCGATCAGCAGGATCAGACCCGCAGCGACGATCATCGAGATCTGACGGGCTCGGCCCTTGAGAGCGAAAGCCACGGCCACCAGCGCGACGGCGGCCAGCGCGGTGAGCTTCCCGTCGCCACCGTCCCAGCCGCTGGCGCTGATGCCGAGGATGCTCGCCCACGCCAAGAACGCGCCCACGATCGTCAGCACGGCCGCCCCGATGGCGACCATCGTGCTGCGACTCGAGGTTATCTGCTCCATTGCTCCTCCTCCTGTGAAAGGTCGGCCGCACCCTAGCCCGTGGATGCCGAGGCCGCGCTCCCCGCCTGGCGCTCACACTCCCGTGATCACCGCCCCGGCGATCTCCTCGGCATCGTCGCTGAAGTCGGTGTCGCCGAGCACGATCACCCGGTACAGCACCCAGCCGAGCACGGCACCCGCCAGGGGGCCGAGGACGAACAGCCAGAACCCGTCCCAGGTGTTGCCGACCAGGGCCGGAGCGAAGGAGCGGGCCGGGTTCACCGAAGCCCCTGTGAACACCAGGCCGACGAAGTGGACCGCCGACAGCGCAAGGCCCATCCCCAGGTACTTGGTGTGCGCCTGGCTCTTGGCGAGCACAAGGATCGCCATCACGAAGATCATCGTGAACACCGTCTCGGCGATGAAGCCGCCGGCCTCGTCGACGACGGCGCGGTTGATCTGGGTGTAGGTGCTGGCCACCGCGTCGGCGTCCAGGATCCATAGGAACGCCAGCGAGGCGACCAGCGCCCCGGCGACCTGGGAAACCCAGTACCACAGCATGTCGAGGAGGCCGATCCTCCGGTCGAGGAACGCCCCCAGGCTGACCGCCGGGTTGAAGTGCCCGCCCGACACCCGCCCGACGGTGTACAGGGCGGTGATGAGCGCCAGCCCGAACGCCAGAGAGACGGCGACGAGCGACGGCTGGTCGGCGAACTGCACGGCCAGGATGGCCCCGGTGCCGATGCCGACGAGCATGAACGTGCCGAGCGCCTCGGCTGCATACTTCTGCCACGCCTTCATGGATGCTCCCTTCCTGTCGCCGCTGAGGACGGTCCGTGCCGTCCCCACCACCCTACGTGCCGCTTCGATCAGGACACCGCGTCCCT
>CAYXHU010000081.1:0-6954 GCA_964464675.1 uncultured Acidimicrobiia bacterium | reverse complement strand
GGCCTCAACGGCTTCGTGGGGGAGTTCCTCGTGCTCATCGGCTCCTACCTGTCGCTCCCCGCCTACGCGGTCGCGGCCGCCCTGGGCGTGGTGCTCGCCGCGGTGTACCTGCTGTGGGCCTACCAGCGGATGTTCACCGGGCCGCTCACCAAGCCCGAGAACGAGTCGCTGCGCGACATCGGTCTCAGGGAGCGGCTCATCCTCCTCCCGATCGCCGCCCTGGTCGTGTTCCTGGGCATCTACCCCAAGCCGGCGCTGGAGCGTATCGAGCCGTCGGTGCAGGTCATCCTCGACCGCATCGAGGCGGTCACCGACTACGAAGTCCCGGAGTTCGGCGTCGAAGCCGACCTGGCAGGTGAGGTGGCGCCGTGACCCAGGGTCTCGATTTCCTCGCGGTGGCGCCCACGGTGGCCGTGCTCGTGGCGGTCGTCGCGGTGCTCATGGCCGACGTCACCTGGAAGCCGGGCCCCAGGGTGTGGGGATGGCTGGCCGGCGCCGGGGTGGCGGCGGCGACCGGGCTGTCGGCGTTGCAGTGGGCCGAGCACCAAGACGCTCCCGAACTGTTCTTCTCCGGCATGCTCGCCGTGGACGGGTTCTCGGCGCTCGCCGGACTGGTCGTGTACCCGCTCACCGGTCTCGGCCTGTTCGCGGGATGGCGCCTGGTGGTGTCTCTGCGGCGGCGGGGTGCCGAGTTCGTCGCCCTGGTCCTGCTCGCCGGGGCCGGCGCCCACCTCATGGCGGCGTCCGCCAACCTCATGATGCTGTTCATCGCGCTCGAGGTGTTCTCGATCAGCCTGTACGTGCTGGCCGGGTTCACCAGAGAGCGGGTCGATGCCGACGAGGCCGCCCTCAAGTACTTCCTGCTCGGTGCCTTCGCCTCGGCGGTGTTCCTCTACGGAGTGGCCCTCGTGTTCGCCGCCACCGGCAGCATGTCGATCTACGGAGACCCGGGGTCGTTCGCCGCCGACCTCCCCGCGGCCGTGCTGCCCGATCAGGGGATCCGGTCGTTCCTCGACTCGACGGTGATCTTCAGGCCGGGCGTCCTGCTCGCCGGTACGGCACTCATCATCGTGGGTCTCGGCTTCAAGGTCTCCGCCGCGCCGTTCCACGTCTGGTCGCCCGACGTGTACCAGGGGGCTCCAGGCGGCATCACCGGGTTCCTGGCCGCAGCCGCCAAGGTCGCCGGGTTCGCCGCCCTCGCCAGGGTGCTCACCGTCGCCCTCGCCCCGTATCTCCCCGACTGGGCCCCGGCGGTGGCCGGCCTGAGCGCCCTGTCGGTGGTGGTCGGGACGTTGCTCGCCATCGCCCAGACCGACCTCAAGCGGATGCTCGCCTACTCCTCGGTCGCCCACGCCGGGTTCATCCTCACCGGGTTCGTCGGCGGCGCCGACGCGGTGCCCGACATCTGGTTCTACGTGATCACCTATGCGGCGCAGGTGATTGGAGCGTTCACGGTGGCCGCCGTCGTCTCGGGCGAGTCGAGAGGCCGCTCGCCGCTCGAGGCGTACGTCGGGCTGGGCCGGCGCTCGCCGTGGTTGGCCGGGGTCCTCGCGCTCATGATGCTCGGCATGGGCGGGATCCCGCTCACCTCCGGCTTCGTGGGAAAGGTCGCCGTGTTCCGGGCGGCGGTGGACGCCGACTACCTGTGGCTGGTGATCCTCGCCCTGGTGGCGTCGGTGGCCGGCCTGTTCTTCTACCTCCGGGTGATCGTGCTCATGTACATGCAGGCCCCTGCCGACGCGCCGGAGACCCCCGCCGCCGCCCCTCGAGCCGGGCTGGGGGCGCGGGTCGCCCTGGCGGTGTCGGCGGTGGCGACGGTCGTCTTCGGCGTCGCCCCGTGGCCGCTGCTCGACGTGCTGCGCGATGCGCTCCCCTTCTAGGCGGGTCCTCGGGATCGGACTGCTCGCAGCCGCCCTCGCCGTGCCGGCGGCGCCGCTGCTCGGCAGCATCCGTACCTCGGGGAGGATCATCGTGACCGCCGACGACGTGGTCGCCGAGGATCTCTACGCGGTGGGCAACCGCACGATCGTCGAAGGGGTGGTGCAGGGCGACCTGATCGTGTTGACCTCGGAACTCGTCGTGACCGGGCGGGTCGAGGGCGACGTCGTCGGCCTGGTGACCGGCACGGCACGGATCGGCGGGACCGTCGACGGCTCGATCCTGCTCGGCGCCCTGCGGCTCGAGGTGGCCGCGGCCGTCTCGGGCGACGTCGCCGCGCTGGCCGGCGACGTGTCGGTCGCCGCGGACGTGGAACGCGACGTGCTGGTGATCGGCGGCGAGGCGGTGGTCGGGGGCCGGGTGGGGCGCGACGTGCGTGCCCAGGCGTGGTCGCTCGGGGTTCACGGCGAGGTGGGCCGGGACCTGGTGGCCCGGGTCGACGATCTCACCGTGGGCTCGGGAGCCGCGATAGCCGGCGACATCCTCTACAAGGCGAGCGACGAGGTGGACCTGGCGGAGGGGGTCGCCGGAGGCCAGGTGTCGGAGCGGCGTGTGCTGGCGCCGGTCTGGGCGAAGGCGGCGGCGCGTGCCTTCACGTGGCTGAGCCTGCTCGGCTTCCTCGTGGGCTCGTTCGTGGTGTTCTGGCTGTTCCGCGCCACGGCGGAGCGCTCGGTCTGGGTGGTGGGACGCTCGCCGTGGCGGGCGGCGCTGGTGGGCCTGGGAGTAGTGGTCGTGCCGCCGCTGCTCACACTGCCGCTCGCCGTGTCGCTGGTGGGCCTCCCGGTCGCCCTGCTGCTGCTGGTGGCGTGGATCGCCCTGCTGGTGCTCGGCCCCGCTCCGGCAGTCGCCTGGGCCGGCCGCAGGATCCTGGCCGGGAGGGGCACCGTGTACGGCGCGCTGTTCGTCGGCGCGCTGGCGTGGCGGGGGGCGATGTGGCTGTTCGGCCTGGTCGCCGCGCTGGTGTACGCCGCCGCCCTCCTGGTGGGTGTCGGTTCGTTCGCGATCGCCGCGTGGGAGCGGCGCCGCCGCGGCGACGAGTCCTGGCGTCCGCTGCCTCCGTCCTGAGCGGGCCTTTCGGCGGTGGCGCAACGGGGCGTTCGCTCCGGTGAGCCGGTCGGTGCGGCGACGTAGGCTTGGGCCATCCCCGAGGACGGAGCACATGGCCGATCCACTTCGCTACGGCATCATCGGAACCGGGCTGATGGGCTGCGAACACATTCGCAATATCCAGGCTCTCGACGGCGTGAGCGTCGTCGCCCTCTGCGACCCGGACGAGCGGTCGACCTCCCAGGCCCTGATGCTCACTGGGAAGGGCACGCCGACCTACGCGGATCACCGGGAGCTGCTGGAGGACGCCGATCTCGACGCCCTCGTTGTGGCCAGTCCCAACCACACCCACGTCGACGTGCTGCTCGACGTGATCGAGTCGGGCATCCCTGTGCTCTGTGAGAAGCCGTTGTGCACCACCGTCGCCGACTGCCGGCGGGTGATGGAGGCGGCCGAGGCCAAGGGCTCGCTGGTGTGGGTGGGCCTGGAGTACCGGTACATGCCGCCGATCGCCCGCCTCATCCGCGAGGTGCACGGCGGGGCGGTGGGGGTGCCCCGTATGGTGGCGATCCGGGAGCACCGCTTCCCGTTCCTCGTCAAGGTGGGCGATTGGAACAGGTTCAATCGGAACACCGGGGGGACGCTCGTGGAGAAGTGCTGCCACTTCTTCGATCTCATGAACCTCATCGTCGGCTCGCCGCCGCAGCGGGTGTATGCGTCCGGCGCCCAGGACGTCAACCACAAGGACGAGCGGTACGACGGGGAGGTCCCGGACATCATCGACAACGCCTACGTGATCGTCGACTACGAGGACGGGACTAGGGCCCTGCTCGACCTGTGCATGTTCTGCGACACCAGCAAGTGGCAGGAGGAGCTCTCGGTGGTGGGAGCCGAAGGGAAGGTGGAGGCGTTCGTGCCCGGGCTGTTCCCGGTGCCCGAAGGCGGCATGGTGCGCATCGCCGACCGTGCCGCCGCCACCGTGGCCGACGAAGGCGTGCACGACGAGCGGATCCGCTTCGAGGGCTTCCACCACGGCTCCTCGTACCTGGAGCACCTCGACTTCGCCGAGGCGGTGCGCCGCGGCGAGGCGCCGGGGGTGAGCATCTTCGACGGCTTGCTCTCGGTGGCCGTCGGAGTGGCCGCCCACCGCTCCATCGACGAGGGCAGGGCGGTGACCTTGGAGGAAGTCCTGGGCGACGGGTAGATCCCGGTCCCGAATCGAGGGACCTTCGACCCCACGCCGCGATATGGCGTTCCCGCGAGGGTCCCCTTAGTATGAACCCGCCTGCACGGCGGACCCCGCCGGGGTTTTGCTGTGGGCATCACAAGCCATCCGGGAGGAAAGGCTGATATGAAGCGAATCAAGTGGATCGCCCTCCTGGCGGTCTTCGCGCTCCTCGTCGCCGCCTGCGGCGACGACGACGACGCTGCGGACACCACCGAGGGGACGACGGCCACGACGGCGGCTCCCGACACCACCGAGGGCGGGGGCCTGGAAGGCACCCGTGTGACCGTGTTCGGGCCGGAGAGCTCGGACGAGGAAGCCGGCGCCATGCAGGACGCCCTCGACGTGTTCGCCGCCGAGTCCGGCATCGAGATCGTGTATACCGGTGCCCGTGACTTCTCGGACCAGATCAACGCCCAGGCGGCCGGCGGCAACCCGCCGGACATCGCCGTGTTCCCGCAGCCGGGCAAGGTGCTCGACTTCGGTCGTGAGGGGTACCTGGTGCCCGTTCCCGACGATGTCATCGCCGCCATCGACCCGCAGTGGGGACCGGGCTGGATGGGCTTCTACAACTTGGACGGCGTCCAGTACGGCCTGCCGAACAAGTCCGACCTGAAGTCGATCGTCTGGTACAACAGCGCGATCTTCGAGGCGGTCGGCTACGAGATCCCGGAGACCTGGGATGCTCTGCTGGCGCTCACCGATCAGATGATTGCCGACGGGATCACCCCGTGGTGTGTCGGCATCGAATCCGGCCCGGCGACGGGCTGGACCTTCACCGACTGGGTGGAGGACCTGATGCTGCGCATCAACGACGAGAACGTGTACGACCAGTGGGTCGCACACGAGATCCCGTTCACTGACGACCGGATCGTCGCGGTGTTCGAAGAGGTGCTGAGCCTCTGGAACACCGAGGGTGCCGTGTTCGCCGCGGGCGGCTCGATCGCAGCCACCCCGTTCGGCGACAACGGCCAGCCGCTCGCCGAGGGCGACTGCGCCATGCACCGTCAGGCCTCGTTCTTCACCGCCTTCATCCCCGAAGGCGTGACGATCGGCCCCGGCCTGGAGATCGACACGTTCTACTTCCCGGCCCTCGATGACACCAGGCGTCCCATCCTGGTGGCCGGCACGGGCGTCTCGGCGTTCCGTGACGCCCCCGAGGTGTGGGCCGTGATGGAGTACCTGGCCTCGTCGGCCTATTCGAACGCCCGCCAGCTCGCCCAGATCGAGCGCAAGGGCGGCGGCGAGATCGCCTCCGGCTATCTCACCGCCAACCTGCAGGCCGACCCGGGCAACTGGTACGGCCCCGAGAGGTTCTTCGTTGAGACGCTGCTAACCGGTTCTCCGGCGCGCTTCGATGCTTCGGACCTGATGCCGGCCGCGGTCGGCGCGGGGACGTTCTGGACCGAGTCGACCAGCGTGGTCAACGGTGATAAGACGCTCGACGAGGCGCTCGCCGCCATCGAGGCGTCCTGGCCGTAGACGATCCACACGAACTGAACGACCGACAGAGTGGGGCGCCGGGCAACCGGCGCCCCACTCGCATGTTCCGCAAGGGGCCGATGGTCCATGCGGACTGGGTCGTGTCCCATCGGGCAGGCCCCTGAGGCGGCCTACTAGGATCGGCGACGGCCGAGGTGCGGGAGGATCATGGACAAGATCATCGGCACGATCGTCGGTGTCGTCGCCGCCATCGGGATCAGCGGCGTCATCTTCATCGGCGTCAACCTGCTGTTCGACGCAGCGCCCAAACGCTGGAGCCTCTTCACCACCCTGTTAGGGGGGATGACGGGGCTCTTCGTGTTCCTGCTCCTGTGGGGCAATCGGATCGTGGACAACCCGATCTACATCGCCGTGGGCGCGGTGGTCGGCGGTGTCGCCGGCTACCTCCTGTCCGTGATGGAGGACGCCGGGACGCGGTTAGTGATCGGGATCGGAGGCGGCGCCGGCCTTGGGGTGCTCGCCGGCATCGTCATGGCCGACACGGCGCTCCCCGAGTTCGACCCGGTGGGCCTCGTTGTCTGGCCGATCGCCGGTGCGGCGCTCGGGGCGGCGATCTGGCAGGTGTCCAAGCTCCCGGCGGGAACGAAAGTGCCGGCCGGCGCAGCGCTCGGGGCAGCGCTCGGGCTGGCGCTGGGCATCTTCGCCGGAGGATTGCTGGCGATCCTGGTCACCGTGGTCCTCGGGGCTGCAGCCGGGGCGCTCCTCACCGAGACGCCCCGTACCAGCCTGCTGCGGCCGGTGCTGCTATTCGCGACGCTCGGCTGGGTGATCGGGGCGTTTCTCGTTCCCGATCTGGGGACGGGCGGCCGGATCGAGGCGATCATCGCCGCGGGGGTGCTCGGGGCAGGAGCGGGGGCCCTGGTGGGCATCACCGAGAACCCGGGGGAGCGGGAGCGCGACGGCATCGCCCGCCGATCGCGTGCCTACATCTTCCTGACCCCGGCGATCGCCTTCATCTCGCTGGCCTTGGTGGTTCCCACGGTGCGCACGATCATCCTGTCGTTCAAGGACGTGCGCGGCGACCTGTGGGTCGGCGGATCGAACTATCAGGAGATCTTCACCGACCCGACGATCTTCAAGGTGGACAACTGGGCGAACATCTTCGGCAGCGCCATGTTCTGGTGGGGGGCGGTGCTGCTGGGGGTCGGCTTGGTCGTCGGCCGGGTCCTGGCTCGGCGCACCGGCCACCGGATGGAGTTCAGCGGCGGCACCGTGCCCCCGATGGCGCTCGGCGTGTTCCT
>CAYXHU010000080.1:0-7022 GCA_964464675.1 uncultured Acidimicrobiia bacterium | reverse complement strand
GACCTGGAGGAGCGGCTGAGGGCCGCCCACCCGCAGGCCGAGTTCATCGGGCCGCCGTCGCTCGACCCGGTCGTGATCGTCGGGTACTCGCCGGAGTGGCCGGAGGTCTTCGCAGCGTGGCAGGAGCGGGTTCGCGCTGCGCTGGGCGTGGTCGCACTCCGGGTGGACCACATCGGCTCGACCGCAGTACCCGGCCTCGCCGCCAAGCCCGTGGTGGATGTGCAGGTGTCGGTCGTGGACATCGCCGACGAGCCGTCCTACCTTCCGGCCGTCGAGGCGCTCGGCCTGCCGCTGCGTGTTCGTGAACCGGGCCACCGCTACTTCCGGGCCCCCCGCGGACGGCGGGTCGTACAGGTCCACGTCTGTGAGGCGGGGAGCGCGTGGGAGCGAGACCACCTGCTGTTCCGCGACTTCCTGCGTGCCCACCGCGAGGTGGCCGCCCGCTATGGAGATCTCAAGCGCGAGTTGGCGGCACGACACCGGCACGATCGCCTGGGCTACACGGAAGGCAAGTCGGCGTTCATCGTCGCCGTGCTCGCCGACGCGGAGCGGTGGGCGGAGCGGACCGGCTGGAGCGTGCCCACGGAGTGACCCACCGGCATGCCCCGAGCGGCCGGACGGGTCAGGGTCCTGCAGCCCGAGACTCAGAACAGGGCGTTCGCCAGGGCCTTGCGGTACGCGGCGGTGAGGGGGTGATCGGGACCGAGGATGCCGAACACGTCGACCATTGCCTGGCGTGCCTGGTTGCGCAATTCCTCGCCGCTGCGGACCACCTCGAGGAGGTGATCGAGGGCGACCTCGTGCTCGCCCCTGGCCGCCAGAGCCTTTCCGAGCTCGAATCTCGCCGGCATGTCCTGAGGCTCGGCGGCGACGGCCGCCTCGAGGTCGCCGAGGTCGCCCACGTGGCTTGCCTGCAGCCGGGCGGCGGCCTCCAGCCGCTCCACCTCGGCGGACCGGCCGAGCTTGCCCAACAGGATGAGGGCTTCGTCGGTCTCGCCGCGGGCGATGAGCAGGGCGGCCAGGCCGGTGCCGGCATCGGGATGGTCGGGCACGTCGGCGAGCACTTCCCGGAACAGCGCTTCCGCCTGTTGCTCGTCGCCGTCCAGGACGAAGTTGCGGGCTTCGTCGACGAGACGGTCGGCCTCACTCGGCAGGATCGAGTCCACGAACGCCCGGATCTGCTGCTCGGGAACTGCGCCCATGAACTGGGAAACGGGCTTGCCGTCGCGGAAGGCGATGACCGTGGGGATGCTCCGAACCCCGAACTGCATGGCGAGTTGCTGGTTGGCGTCCACGTCGACTTTCACGAGCTGGAAGGCGCCGCCGTAGGCCTCCGCCACCCGCTCCAGGGCGGGGCCGAGCGTGCGGCACGGAGCACACCACGCCGCCCAGAAGTCCACGACCACGGGGACCTCGTGGCTCCGCTGGAGCACTTCTTGCCCGAACGACTGCTGATCGATGTCCTTCACGAAGTTCATGTCACCTTCTACAACCACGGGACGGGCCCTGCGATTCCGGCGGCAGGATACCGGGCGGCTCGTTTGCTACCGTCGCGCGGGTCTTACCTGGAGGTTCGATGACCGCGCCCTTCGGACACGTGCTGACCGCGATGATCACGCCGTTCGACGACTCAGGAGTGGTCGACCACGCCAGGGTGTGGGATCTCGCCAAACACCTCGCGGACACGGGATCCGATGGGATCGTCGTCGCCGGGACGACCGGCGAGTCCCCAACGCTCTCCGACGACGAGAAGGTCGCCTTGTTCCGGGCGGTCGTCGAGGCGGTCGGGGGCACCGCAGTGGTGATCGCCGGGGCGGGGACGAACGACACCGCCCACTCGGTGCACCTCACCCAGGCTGCCGCCGAGGTCGGCTGCGACGGGGTCATGGCCGTCACTCCGTACTACAACCGTCCCTCGCAGGCCGGGCTGCTGGCCCACTTCGCGGCCGTCGCCGACGCATCGCCGCTGCCGGTGCTCCTGTACAACATCCCGAGCCGTACCGGCAGGCGCATCGAGGTGGAGACGATCGCCGAGGCGGCCCGGCATCCCGGCATCGTGGCGGTCAAGGACGCAGTCGGGGACCTCGGCTTCACCACCCGCACGAGGCTGGCGGTCGGGCCCGAGTTCGGCATCTACTCGGGGGACGACATCCTCACGCTTCCGATCATCGCCTGCGGCGGGGACGGGATCGTCTCCGTCGCGGCGCATCTCGCCGGAGCCCAGGTCGCCGGGATGGTCGCCGCGGCCCACGGCGGCGACTGGTCGGAGGCCCGTCGCCTCCATCTGGCGCTCGCCCCGTTGTGCGCAGCGCTGTTCCTCGAGCCGAACCCGATGCCGGTGAAGGCGGCCATGGATGCCTTGTGGGCTCCGGTGGGTCCCCCCCGTTTGCCTCTCGTCGCCGCCTCGGACGACACGCTGGCAGCCGTCCGGGACGCCCTCGCGATCGCGCAAGCCGCATGAGCGTGTCGGTCACCTTCCTGGGTGGCCTCGGCGAGATCGGCCGGAACTGCGCTTCGCTCGAGGTGAACGGACGACTGGCGCTGATCGACTGCGGGCTGATGTTCCCCGAGGAGGACATGCTCGGCGTCGACCTGGTCCTCCCAGATTTCTCGTCCATGTACCGGCGCTCCGACGACGTGGACTGCGTCGTCCTGACCCACGGCCACGAGGATCACGTGGGTGCGCTCGTGTACTTCCTGTCGGTTGTGGACGTCCCGGTGTACGGGACGGCGCTGGCGGTCGAGTTCGCCAGGCCGCGCCTGGAAGAGGCGGGCATCGACGCAGACCTGCGGGCCGTCCCCACCGGCGAGTGGGTCGAGCACGGTGTGTTCAGGTTCGAGCTGATCCCGGTGTCCCACAGCATCCCCCAAGGGGCGGGGGTCGCCTTCGACACCCCCGAGGGCCTCGTCGTCCACAGCGGGGACTTCAAGCTCGACCCGACGCCGATCGACGCCGCGCCCACCGACCTCCCCGAGTTCGCCGCCCTGGGACGCCGGGGAGTGCGACTGCTCCTGGCCGACAGCACCAACGCCGAGACTCCCGGGTTCGTGCCCAGCGAGTCCAGTCTTCGCCAGCCGCTCTACGAGATCGTCGTCGAGTCGAAGGGCAGGCTCGTGGCGGCGTGCTTCGCGAGCCACGTGCACCGGGTGCAGCAAATTGTCGACGCCGCAGTGGACGCCGAACGTTCGGTGGCGTTCCTGGGCCGCTCCATGCTCCGCAACGTGCCGATCGCCGAGCGGCTCGGCCTCCTGCGGATCCCCGAGGGTGTCGTCGTCTCGCTCGAAGAGCTCCGAACGCTTCCGAGGAATCGACAGGCGGTGATCTCCACCGGCGCCCAGGGCGAGCCGTACGCCGCGCTGTCGCTCATGGCGAGCGGCGACCACAAGCTGGTGCACGTCGAGGCGGGTGACACGGTGCTGATCTCGGCCCGGCCGATCCCGGGAAACGAGACGCGGGTGTCGCGGGTGATCAATGCCCTGACCCGTATCGGGGCGCGGGTCTACCACGGGGAGAATGCCGAGGTCCACGTCAGCGGTCACGCCGCCCAGGACGAGCTGCGCACCTTCTTCAACGTGGTGCGCCCTCAGGCGTTCGTCCCGGTGCACGGCGAATACCGGCACCTGGCCGCCCACGCGGCCCTTGCCGAGGAGATGAGTGTGCCCGAGGTCTTCCTCTGTGAGGACGGAGACCGGATCGTGCTGGATGGGGGTGAGGCCCGGCTCGAACCGGCGGCCGTGCCCGCCGGGCACGTGTACGTGGACGGGCTCGAGGTGGGAGACACGGTGGGGGGCGTCATCAGGGACCGGCGCCACCTCGCCGAGGACGGGGTCGTGGTGGTGACCCTGGCCATCGACGGACGCACCGGGGAGATCGTCCAGGGGCCGGACCTCGAGAGCCACGGGTTCATGGACGACCCGGAGGCGGTGTTCGCCAAGGCCAGCGCGGCGGTCGGGACCGAGGTGGCGACCGTCTGGCCGAGCGACTCCGAGACCCTGCGCCGGCACGTGAAGGGGGCGGTGAACCGGGTGGTCCGCGCCGAGACGGCCCGGCGCGCCGTCGTGATCCCGGTGCTGATCGAGATCTGATCCCGGCTACACGGTGATGAGCGGCCCGAAGACGAAGACGAGGCCGATGCCGACCGCCCCCACGGCCAGCGCCGCCATCACTCCGACGAGGAAGGGCTTGAAACCCAGCCCGCGCAGCTGCGCCATCGAGGTGCCGAGACCGACACCGGCCATCGCCGTCGCCAGGATGTATTCGGCCCAACTCCTGATGCCTCCGGTGAGATCACTCCATGCGGCGGCGCCCCAGATCCCGAATGCGGACCCTCCTCCGTCGATGCCCGCATCGCCGATGCTGCGCACGATCGCCATCGCCAGGAACCCGAGGATGAACACCGGCACGAGCCGCAGGAGCCCGCCGTGTTCCCGCCCGGCGCCTTCGGTGCGCCGGGCGTAGACGTAGGTGATCGCCGGGATCGCGACCACCATGAGCGCATTGCGGACGAGCTTGGCGATCACCGCGACGTCGGCTCCCGACGGCACCACCGTGACATCGAACGCCTGGTCGTAGATGAGGCCGGCACCGGCGACCTGGGCGGTTTCGTGGATCGACGTGCCCATGAACAGCCCGGTTCGGGTCACGTCACCCGAGAAGATCAGGTCTCCGAGGAACGGGTAGAGGAACATCGCCGCGATCCCGAAGATCGTGATGTTGGCGACCGCGTAGGCCACCTCTTCGTCCCGGGCCTTGATGCCGGGCGCGGTGGCGACGATGGCGGTCGCCCCGCAGATGCCGGTGCCGACCGCGATCAGGGTGCCGAGCCGGTCGGGGAGCCGCAGGGCCCGTGTCGCCGCGGTCGCCACGACCAAGCCCGTGAGGACGGCACCGAGCACGATGGGAATGCCGTAGGCGCCGATCTCCAGGACGTCGAGGATGCTGAGCCGGATGCCCATGAGCACGATGCCGAGACGGAGCAGCTTGCGGAGGCTGAAGGCGATCCCCGGTTCGAAGACCGGGTGCAGGCCGAAGGCGTTCCGCACGACGATGCCGAGCACGATCGCGACGAGGATGAACGACACGAGGCCCTCGTACCCCCATGCCTCGTTGAGGCGGTCCGCGGTGAAGACCGAGACCGCCACGACTGCGGCGGCCAGGGCCACGCCGGGGACGAGTGAGGGGATACGGTCGACGGTCACCCCCAGGAGGAGTCGCTCGGCGAGCCCCGGAGCACGGCCGGGAGGCTGATCGGAGTTGTCGTCCGGGGCCACGAGCCGGCATTCTGCCACGCCGGCGACCGGTTCCCTGCGAGACCCGCAGTGCCGGAGATCGCTGACAGTCCGCCGCAGGGGCGGTACGCTGGTCGGACATGGCGAAGCGCAAGCCGGCCCGCCGCCGGGGCACCGGGCGAGGCCGGGCGGCGACTTCCACGAAGAAGAAGACGGCGCGCACCCCTCGGAAGCCGTCGGCGCTGGCGGTGCTGAGGGAGAAGGTGCGCAGTGGTTTCGGGCGTCACAGCGACGACGTCTGGGGGATCGTCCTCATCGTCGCCGGCCTGCTGACGTCCCTGGCGTTCTTCGGCCTGGCCGGTCCGGTCGGCGGGCTCCTCTCCTCTGGTTTGCGGCTGCTCTTCGGTGTCTGGGCCTACGGTGTCGCCGGATCGCTGTTCGCCTTCGGGGTGTTCCTCGTCGTCTCGCGGCCCCGAGGCGATTGGGGCCGGATCGGGCTCGGGTTCGCGATCACCTTCACGTCGTCACTCGCGCTGTTCCACCTGCTCACCGGTGCGGTTTCGCTGGCGGAGTCGCTCGATCTGGTGAAGGAGCGAGGCGGCGCAGTCGGTTCCCTGATCGCGTTCCCGCTCCGCCGGGTGGTGGGGTTCTGGGGAGCCTTCGTGGTGCTGCTGGCGCTCACCGCCCTGGGGGTGCTCGTGCTGACCCGCACCACGGTGCGGGACCTCGGCCACACGCTCGCCCAGGCGGGGGGGCTGGCGTGGCGGAGGTTCCTCGGGATGTTCCGGCGCCGCCGCCGCCGCCGCCGGGTCCCCGTGGCGCTCGTCCCGCCGCCGATCCAGGCGGTGCGGCGCCCGGAGGCGCCGGGCCAACCGGCCGAGGCCGACGCGGAGCAACCGGTGCCGACGGCTCCCGAACCGCGCCGCACCTCGGTGCGGGCTCACCGCGTCCCGGCCCCGGTGCCCTCGGAGGGGTACGAGTTGCCGCCACTCGAACTCCTGACCCTCGGGGGCGGCGTCGGGCATTCGAAGCGGGCACTCGACGAGACCGCCCGCGAGCTGGAGGACACCCTGCTGCAACACGGGGTGGACGCGCGGCTCACCCGGATCGTGCCCGGTCCGACGGTAACTCGGTACGAGATCGAGCTCGCCCCGGGGGTGAAGGTGGCGAGGGTGACCGGCCTCTCCCACGACATCGCCTACGCGCTGGCGACGCCCGACGTCCGGCTGCTCGCCCCGATCCCGGGGCGGAGTGCCATCGGCGTCGAGGTACCCAACCGGCGCCGTCAACTGGTGACCCTCGGGGACATCCTCCGCAGCCCGGAGGCCGCCGAGGCCGCGCATCCGCTCCAGGTGGCGCTCGGGATGGACATCTCCGGCAGGGCCGTGATGCTCCACCTCGCCGAGCTGCCCCACGTGCTCATCGCCGGGGCAACCGGCGCCGGGAAGTCGTCGTGCATCAACGCGATCGTGACGTCGGTGCTCATGCGGACCACACCGGATCAGGTGAGGATGATCCTCGTCGATCCGAAGCGGGTCGAGCTCGGCCAGTACAACGACGTGCCGCATCTGCTCACCCGGGTCATCACCAACCCGAAGAAGGCTGCGGACGCCCTCCAGTGGGCGGTCCGGGAGATGGACCGCCGCTACGACCTCCTCGCCGACGCCGCGGTGCGCGACATCGACGGCTACCACGAGAAGTGGGATGCCGGAGGCCTCGACGGTGACCGGTTCGACCGATTCCCGTTCCTCGTCGTGGTGGTCGACGAGCTCAACGACCTGATGATGGTCGCC
>CAYXHU010000079.1:0-7053 GCA_964464675.1 uncultured Acidimicrobiia bacterium | reverse complement strand
TACCGCAACGCGGCCGGGATCGCGCACGACCTCGGCACGGCGGTGAACATCCAGACGATGGTGTTCGGCAACATGGGCGACGAGTCCGCCACCGGCGTCGCCATGAGCCGCAACGCCACCACCGGCGAGCCCCACATCGAGGGCGACTATCTGGTCAACGCCCAGGGCGAGGACGTCGTCGCCGGCATCCGCGCCACCAAGACCATGGACGACTTCTCCGATGACATGCCGGCTCTCTACGAGGAATTCGCCACCATCGCCAAGCGGCTCGAAGAGCACTACCGCGAGATGCAGGACATGGAGTTCACCATCGAGCGGACCAAGCTCTGGATCCTGCAGACCCGCGACGGCAAGCGCACCGCCCAGGCGGCGGTCCGCATCGCGGTGGACATGGTCGAGGAGGGCCTCATCACCCCCGAGGAGGCGGTGATGAGGGTCAAGCCCGACCAGGTCGACTTCTTCCTGCACCCGCAGTTCTCCGCCGAGTCCCGGGCCGAGGCCACCCGGCTCGCCAACGGTCTCAACGTCTCCCCCGGGGCGGCGGTCGGCGTGATCGCCTTCGACGCCGACCTCGCCGAGCGCTGGGCGAAGGAGGACGGCAAGCGGGTGATCATGGTGCGCCCGGAGACCAAGCCCGACGACGTGCACGGCATGCTGGCCGCCGAGGGCATCCTCACCAGCCGGGGTGGACGCACCAGCCACGCCGCCCTCGTCGCCCGCCAGTTCGGCACGCCCGCCGTGGTCGGCGTGTCGGCTCTGGAGATCGACATGGCGGCCCGGACGATGCGGGTCGACGGGATCGAGGTCGAGGAGGGGGACTGGATCTCCATCGACGGCACCACCGGGGACGTCTATCTGGGCGAGCTCGAGACGATGGTGCCCGACATCGAGGACCCGTGGCTCATGAAGGTGCTCAGCTGGGCCGACGAGCACCGCTCCCTGGCGGTGCGGGCCAACGCCGACTACCCGGTCGACGCGGAGCGGGCCCGCAAGTACGGGGCCCAGGGGATCGGCCTCACTCGCACCGAGCACATGTTCTTCGAGACAGAGCGGCTTCCGCTGGTCCAGAAGATGATCATGACCCAATCACCCACCGAACGCCGCGAGGCCCTCGACGCGCTGCTCCCCTACCAGCGCGAGGACTTCCGCGGGTTGTTCGAGGCGATGGACGGGCTGCCGGTGATCATCCGGCTCATCGATCCGCCGCTCCACGAGTTCCTGCCCGCGTACCAGACGCTGACCACCGACCTCGCCGACCACAAGATCCGCCTCACCAAGGCCGGCACCCTCGCCGAGATCGACGAGTTGCTCGCCAAGATCGAGGAAGAGGAGCAGGTCCTCGCCAGGGTCGAGGCGCTGCACGAGGCGAACCCGATGCTCGGCACCCGCGGGGTGCGGCTCGGCATCATCATGCCCGACCTCACCAAGATGCAGGTGCGGGCGATCTTCGAGGCGGCCTGCCAAGTGGCCAAGGCCGGCGGCGACGTCCACCCCGAGGTGATGATCCCGCTCACCAGCCACGTCAACGAGCTGAAGCGCCAACGCGAGGTGCTCGAGGCCGAGGCCAAGGAGGTCATGGCCGAGCAGGGCATCGAGGTCGACTACATGTTCGGCACGATGATCGAGATCCCGCGGGCCGCGCTCACCGCCGGTGAGATCGCCGGGCCCGCCGAGTTCTTCTCGTTCGGGACCAACGACCTCACCCAGACCACCTTCGGGATCAGCCGTGACGATGCCGAGTCGGGATTCCTCATCCAGTACCTGCAGGAGGGGATCCTCGAGGACAACCCGTTCGCCACCATCGACCCGGCGGGCGTGGCCCGGATCATGCGGATCGCCGTGGAAGACGGCCGGGCCGCCCGGCCGGACCTCGAGGTCGGCATCTGCGGCGAGCACGGCGGCGACCCGAAGTCGATCGCCATCTGCCACGAGCTGGGGCTCGACTACGTCTCGTGCTCCCCGTTCCGGGTGCCGATCGCCCGGCTGGCGGCGGCCCAGGCGGCGATCAGGTCCAAGTAGCACCGGCTCACACGAACGATGCGGGGCGGCCCTGGGGAAGGGCCGCCCCGCTCGCGGGGAGGGAGGACGGGTTAGGTCAGACGTCGGCGCCGAACCCCGGGAGGTCGTCGCCCATGGGGCGGTCTCCGAAGGGACGGTCTCCGAAGGGACGGTCGAATCCCCGGTGGTGGCCGCGGCGGTGCCCGAAGCCGGGACCCTCGAAGCCCTCGTTGACGCCTTCGGTGATCCGCTCGGTGATCTCGGCGAGGCGCTCGGCGGCCTCCTCCTCGGTGATCCGGCCGTCCGCCACGGCCTCGTCGAGGCGCTCCGAGGCCTGGTCCACCATGAAGCCGATCAACTCCTCGGCGCTCGAACCGTTGGCATCCGCGATGTCGCCGAGGGTGCTGCCCTCCTGCAGGGCCTCCCGGATCTCCTCGGAGGTGATCCCGAGGATCTCGGCGATCTCCTCGAGGTGGGCGCCGTGGCGGCCCCGGAACTCTCCGGCCCGCTCGGCCAGCACCTCGGCCACCGCGTCGGCCTGGGCCTGGGTGAGGGTGCCGTCGTCCACGAGCGGGGCCAGGACCTCCGCGATCCGGTCCCGAGGGGCCGGGGCGGTCTCGTCCCCGTCGTCGAGGGCGAGCGCCACCCCGGTGGTGGCCAGGGCGGCGACCACCAGGACCACCAGCCCGATCTTCAGCGTGTTGCGCATCGCTACTCCTTCATCTCGATGTCACCGCCACGATCGGAGCCCCGTGTAAGCGATCTGTAAGGCACACGAACGAATACCGCCACCGACCTGTGCAGTGGCTGAGAGTGCCCGCGACGGGGCGCCTCCACTACGCTCGGCCGGGCTGAGAAACACCATCGCCGCGCTCGCCTCCGCCGCCGTGTTCGCGGCGACTGCGCCCGCCTCGGGCGCCCCGGTGGCGCCGCGCTCGTTCACGATCGCCGCCGCCGGCGACGTCATCATCCACGAGGCGATCGCGGCGGCCGCCCGGACTCCCCAGGGCTTCGACTTCGCACCGTTGTTCGCTCCGGTGGAGCCGTGGGTGTCCGATGCCGACCTGGCGCTGTGCCACCTCGAGGTTCCGCTCTCCCCAAACAACACAGGGCTCTCCTACCAGGATGGCGACGAGCATCCCGCGATCTTCACCGCGCCCCGAGAGGTCGCCGCCGGGCTGGCCGAGGCCGGATGGGACGGCTGCTCCACCGCAGGCAACCACGTTGTGGACGCCGGCATCGGCGGGATCGGAGCGACCCTCGACGTGCTGGAGTCTGCGGGGCTGGGCCATGCCGGCACGAGACGCTCCGCCGGGGAGAGCGGGGCGGCGTTCTACGCGGTGGACGGCACGCTGGTCGCTCACCTCTCGTTCACCATCCCCACCAACCTGCCCGTGCCGTGGGAGCAACGCTGGGCCGTCAACGTCATCGACTCCGCGACGATCGCCTCCGATGCCGCCCGGGCACGCAGCCGAGGCGCCGAGTTCGTGATCCTCAGCCTGCACTGGGGCGACGAGTACGAGAGCACAGTGAGCGGATGGCAGCGCTCGCTGGCCCGGGACCTGCTCGCCTCCCCGGACATAGATCTCATCCTCGGCAGCCACAGCCACGTGGTGGAGCCCATGGAGTGGATCGACGGCGAACTGGTCGTCTACGGGCTAGGCAACCACCTCTCCAACATCCGGAGCCTCCCGGACGACACGAAGACCGGGAGCGAGGACGGGGTGATCGTGCACCTCACCGTCTCGGAGCAGCCGGACGGACGATTCGCCATCACCGATCTCTCCTATACGGCCACCTGGGTCGAGCCTCTCTCCAAGCGGGTTCTTCCGGTGGCGCATACGCTCGCCTCGGGGCCCGGTCCCCGGGCGTCCTCGCTGCAATGGTCGCTGGAACGCACCGCGGCGCGGGTGACCCGACTCGACGGCACGGTGCGCCACTCCCCAGAACCATGGCCGTCCCTGGTGTGCCGCGGGCGGACGGCAACCCTGTGGGGAACGAGCGGGCCGGACCTACTCATCGGCACCCCGGCGGACGACGTGATCGTGGGCAGGGGCGGCAACGACACCATCTGGGGCATGGGAGGACGCGACCTGGTGTGCGGCGGCGACGGTGACGACGTGGTGGCCGGGGACGGCGGCGACGACTTCCTCGATGGCGGGCCGGGCACCGACCTCATCGAAGGAGGCATCGGCGCCGACGTCGTGTACGGCGGACCGGGCGGCGACACCCTCGACGGCGGTCACGGCGACGACCTGGTGGTCTCGGGCGGCGGCGCCGACCGCCTCTGGGGAGGGCCGGGCGACGACAGGGTGTGGGCCTGGACCGGGGCCGCCACCGTCTCCGGCGGCCCCGGTTCCGACGACTGCCGCACCGGGGGTTCGCCGACCGCCTGCGGCTGAATCCTCGCGTGAAGCGTCCGCGTTACCTCGCGATCGGGTAGCGTTCCTCATGTCGGTCCCGGGGCGGCCCCGGGACCGATCAACCCTTCGGGAGGAACAAGTAATGAAGAGATGGAGATTGCTGGCAGTCTTCGCCGTCTTCGCGCTCCTCGTCGCCGCCTGTGGTGACGACGACGACGCGGTCGAATCGACGACGACGGCGGCTCCCACAACAACCGCGGCGCCGACCACGACGGAACCCGCCGCTTTCGAGGGCAAAGTGCTCGACTCGGGTGGCTGTGGACGCGACCTCGGCTATACCGACGAAGAGGGCAATCCGGTGACGTACGGAGGCAGTGTCGACACGATCACGGCGATCGACCAGTACACGGTCGAGTTCAAGCTGTGTGGACCGGCACCGGCCTTCCTCGCCCAGATCGCCTTCGGCGTCTTCGGCATCCAGCCGGAAGAGCACCTCGAAGCCACGGGCGGCGCGCCGCTCGACAACCCGGTCGGGACCGGTCCGTACAGCCTCGACCAGTGGGCGCGAGGCGATTCGGTGGTGTTCAAGCGCTTCGACGACTACTACGGGCAGCAGCCGGCTCACGAGACCCTCGTGCTCCGGTGGGCGACGGAGAGCGCCGGACGCCTCCTGGAGCTCCAGGCCGGCCAGGTGGACGGGATCACCTTCCCGGGCACCGAGGACCTGGAGACCATCGAAGCCGACGAGAACCTGGTCCTGCTGCCGAAGCCGGAGCCGAACATCTTCTACGTGGGCTTCACGGACATATTCCCGCCGTTCGACGATGTCCGGGTGCGGCAGGCGATCGGCCTGGCGCTCGACCGTCAGCGGATCGTGGATACGTTCTACGCCCCCGGGTCGGAAGTGGCTTCGCACTTCACGCCGTGCTCGGTTGAGAACGGCTGCCAAGGCGAGGCCTGGTACGACCAGGACGTGGCAGCGGCCCAGGCGCTTATGGCCGAGGCCGGGTTCCCTGACGGGTTCGAGACGTCGATCTACTACCGGGACGTCACCCGCGGCTACCTGCCGACTCCGGGAGATGTGGCCGCCGACCTCCAGGCGCAGCTCAGGGAGACCCTGAACATCGACGCCGAGATCGTCCAGATGGAGTCGGGTGAGTTCATCCAGCAGTGCTCGACGTTCGGGCAGTGCGACGGGATCCACCTGCTCGGCTGGACGGGCGACTACCCGCACGTGACCAACTTCCTCGACTTCCACTTCGCAGAGGGCAACGCCCAGTTCGGTGATCCCCATCCGGAGATCTACGAGCCGCTGGCGCTCGCGGCGCGGGAGCCGGATCCGGCGGCGGCGGCCCCGCTCTACGAGCAGGCCAACAACGCCATCAGGGACCTGGTCCCGATGGTGCCGATCGCCCACGCCGGCGCGTACTTCGCGGCCGGGGCCAACGTCCAGGGCGCGCACGCCACGCCGTGGGGCCACGTGCAGCTCAATCTGTGGGACAACGGCGGCGACACGCTGGTGTTCATGCAGGGCAACGAGCCGATCTCGCTGTTCTGCGCAGATGAGAGCGACGGCGAGTCGATTCGAGCCTGCGGCCAGGTGGTCGAGGGCCTGTACTCCTACGCCATCACCGGCGAGGTGCGGCCGCAGCTCGCCACCGAGTGCACCTCCAACGAGGACCTGAGCGTGTGGACGTGCTCGCTGCGCGAGGGCGTGCTGTTCCACGACGGCTCGACGTTCGACGCCAACGACGTCGTGACTTCGTTCACCGTCGGCCTCGATGCGTCCAGCCCGCTGCACGTCGGCAACAGCGGCGCGTTCGAGTACTACGACTACCTGTGGGGCGGCCTGATCAATCCTCCGGCACCGGAGGGCTAGAGCCCGTCTCACATCGATTGGCGAGGGGGAGGCCGAGCGCCTCCCCCTCCGCCTAGTATCCGTCCGGTCCGATGATCAAATACATCGTTCGACGGGTCCTCATGGCGATCCCGGTACTCATCGGGATCGTCCTCGTCGTGTTCCTGCTCATCCGGGCGATTCCCGGAGACCCGTGCACCGCGCTCCTCGGCGAACGAGCCACCGAAGAGGCCTGTGAGCGTTTCGACGAGGCGAACGGCCTCAACGAGCCGATCTGGGTCCAGCTCGGCATCTACATGAAGAACGTGGTCACCTTCGACCTCGGAGAATCTGTGCGGTTCTCCCGCCCGGTGAACCAGTTGCTCATCGAACGGCTGCCGCTCACCACCGAGCTGGCGCTCTCGGCGCTCACTCTGGCGGTGCTGGTCGGGGTTCCCATGGGCATCATCGCCGCCCGGCGACACAACACGGCGATCGACTCGGCGACGATGGCGCTGGCCAATGTTGGCGTCTCGATGCCGGTCTTCTGGCTGGGACTCATGCTGGCTTATCTGTTCGCACTCGTGCTCAAGGACACCTGGTTCGCCTTACCCCCCTCCGGTCGGCTGAGCGCCGGCGTCTTCTCCACCCCTTACTACGAGGTGTGGGGCTGGCAGCTCCAGGAGGGATCCTTCTGGTCCAAGTTCCACGAGTACGCCGCCAATCACTTCATGCTGAACAGTCTCATCACCGGCCAGTGGGAGGTGCTGGGCGACGCGATCAGGCACATGATCCTCCCCGCGGTCGCCCTCGCCACCATCCCGCTCTCGATCATCGCCAGGATCACCCGCAGTT
>CAYXHU010000078.1:0-7078 GCA_964464675.1 uncultured Acidimicrobiia bacterium | reverse complement strand
GGAGATTGCCGACGAGGTGGGGGCGATCCTCCTCGTGGACGCCGCCCACATCATCGGGCTGATCGCAGGGCGGGCTCACCCCAACCCCACGCCGCACGCTCACGTCGTGACGGCCACCACCCACAAGGCGATGCGCGGGCCCCGCGGCGGCATCGTCCTGTGCGAGGAACGGTTCGCCGAGGCGATCGACAAGGCGGTGTTCCCCAATGCCCAGGGCGGCTCACTCAACAATCACATCGCCGCCAAGGCGGTCTGCTTCCGCGAGGCGTCCACCGACGCCTACCGGGAGTACGCCGCACAGATCGTTCGCAACGCGGCGGCCATGGCCGACCAGGCGGCCGAGGAGGGCCTGCGTGTCGTGAGCGGAGGTACCGACAACCACCTGTTCCTCGTCGATCTTCGGTCGGTCGACGAGGACCTCGACGGCCGCAAGGCCGCCCGACTGCTCGACTCGGTCGGCATCACGCTGAACTTCAACACCATCCCGTTCGACCCGAGGCCGCCCTACCGGGCCACCGGCCTGCGGATCGGAACTCCGGCGGCGACCACCGCGGGCATGCGGGAGCCGGAGATGCGCCGGGTGGCATCCCTCATCGCCGCCGCGCTGCGGGGGAGAGACGACGAGGTGTCGCTCGCCGGGGCGCGGGCACAGGTGGCCGAGCTCGTCGCCGGGTTCCCCCCGTACCCGGACGGCTTCCCCGGCCATGTGTGACTCTCGATTTGGCGCGGCTTTTCCACCACGGTTAGGTTGTGAATCCGCTCACAAGGCCCGATGTCGAGGGGTGTCGTGAAGCGGCGGTCCGTTCACGAGGAGATCGGTGCGTCGGTCGGCGCGGGCGCCGAGGCGGGAGCGTTCTTCGCCTCCGTCCTCTCCGGCTTCCTGCTGGGCTATGTCCTCGACGGATGGATCGGCACCGAGCCGGTGTTCGTGGTGATCGGCATCGTCGCCGGGTTCGGTACGGGATTCTGGAAGATGTGGCAGTACGCGAAGGCGCAGGATGAGCCAAGACGTTGAGGCGGTGATCGCCCGGCACACGGTTCGTAGGGCGATCGTGGTGGGCCCGGTGCTGGTGGGCGTGTTCGGCCTGCTGCGCGGCGCCGATGGGGCCGTCGCCGCGACGATCGGCGTGCTCGTCGTGGTCGGCAACTTCCTGCTCGCCGGGGCGATGCTGTCGGTGGCAGCGCGCATCTCTCTCGGCTTCTATCATGCTGCCGCCCTGTTCGGGTTCCTCCTGCGGCTGGGGCTGATCGCAGTGACGATGCTCGGGGTGGCGGCGCTGATCGACGTAGATCGCATCGCTCTCGGTGTCACGGTGGTCGTGAGCTACCTGGCATTGCTGTCGTGGGAGGCCGTTGCAGTGGCACGGGGATCTGAAAGGGAGTTGGAGTGGATCCGCTAGTACTCGCCATCGAGTGCGACCCAGCCGTCGACGTCATCTGCACTCCTGAATACGTCAACGAGTTGTTCGAGACTCAGGTGGTGTTCAGCATCGGCGGCTTCGACGTCAACCGGGCGATGCTGCTCATGCTCTTGGCGGCGTTCGTCACCATCGGGCTGCTGTTCTTCGCATACCGGCGTGCCCGGGTGGTCCCCACCAAGTACGGGGTGGCGGTCGAAGGTATGGTCGGCTTCGTCCGGGATGAGATCGCCATCGGGATCATCGGCCCCGAAGGGATCCGCTACTTCCCGTACCTCCTCTCGCTGTTCCTCTTCATCCTCGTGGGGAACTTCTTCGAGATCACCCCGTTCGTCAACTTCCCGATCACGTCGCGCATGGCGATCCCCGCATTCCTCGCCCTGCTCACGTGGGTGATCTTCATCTTCGTCGGCTTCGCCAAGAACGGCTTCAGGTACTTCGCCGACATCGTGTGGCCGCGCAGCGTCCCGATCTTCCTCCGGCCCCTGGTGGGGCTCATCGAGTTCTTCTCGACCTTCCTGCTGCGCCCGCTCACCCTGGCCGTCCGGTTGTTCGCCAATCTGGTGGCCGGCCACGTCATGCTCAGCCTGCTGCTGGTGAGCGGCTTCATCTTCATCAAGTCGGTCGGCGACATCGGCGCCCGGTCGGTGATCGGGGTCGGCTGGTTCACGATCGGCTTGGCGATCTTCCTGTTCGAGGTCGTCGTGTCGATCCTGCAGGCGTACATCTTCACGTTGCTCTCGGCGGTCTACATCCAGACGTCGGTGCATCCGGAACACTGAGCGAAGGGGAACCATCTATGGAAGACATCAGCGGTGCGTTGGCTCTGATCGGCTACGGTCTCGCGGCGATCGGTCCCGGCATCGGCATCGGCATCGTCGCCGGCAACGCCGTCCAGGCCATGGCCCGGCAGCCTGAGGCCGCGAACATGGTGAGGACCACCATGTTCCTCGGCATCGCCTTCACCGAGGCGCTGGCGCTGATCGGGTTCGTGCTCTTCTTCCTGGCCTAGGAGGCACTCGATGCTGAACCTGTTCGCACAGGTCGTGTACCTGGCCGCCGAGGGCGACGAGCCGCCCGAGGGCATCGATCTGGTGATCCCCGACATCAACGAGCTGATCGCCGGGATCATCGCCTTCGGGATCGTGTTCCTGGCGATCTGGCTGTGGGCGCGTCCTGCGATCAGCCGGGCGCTGGCCGCCCGCCAAGACGCCATCAGCGGTCAGCTGCAGCAGGCCGAGAAGACGAAGGTCGAAGCCGAGAGCTTGCTCGAGGACTACCGGGCGCAGCTCGCCGAGGCCCGAGGCGAGGCGAGTCGCATCATCGACGAGGCCCGGAGCACCGCCGAGACGATGCGAAGCGAGATCGTTGCCCGCGCCGAAGCCGAGGCCGGAGAGATCACCCGGCGGGCACGCGAGGAGGCCGCCGCCGAGAAGGCGCGCGCCGAGACGCAGATCCGCGACGAGGTGGCGTCGTTGTCGCTGGCGCTCGCCCAGAAGGTCGTCGCCGAGAGTGTGGACGCCGACGCGCAGCGCGCCCTCGTGGACCGCTACATCGACGAGTTGGGGAGCCTGTCCTGACCATGGCCGCCGACGACCGCATCGACGGGTACGCCGCAGCGGTGCTGGAGGTGGCGCGCGCCGAGGGTGAGCTCGACCGTATCGGAGACGAGCTGTTCAAGGTGGCTCGCGCCTTCGAGTCCTCGCGCGAGCTGCGCGAGTCGCTCGCCGACCGGCGCATCCCGGTGGAACGCAAACTCGGCGTCGTCGAGGACCTGCTCGGCGGCCGGACCTCTCCGCTCACGCTGGGACTCGTCTCGTTCGTCGTCGGCGTGGGCCGGGCCACCGACCTCACCGCCATCGCCGACCGGGTCGCCGCCCGGGCCGCCACCGAGCGGGACCGGGTGATCGCCGAGGTCCGCACCGCGGTGCACCTCGACGACGCGCAGGTGGCGCGGCTCGCCGAGCAGCTCAGCCGGGCGACCGGCAAGGACGTCGACGTGAAGGTCGTCGTCGATCCCTCCGTCATCGGGGGTCTCGTCACCCGGGTGGGCGACACCGTCATCGACGGCTCGGTGCGCACCCGACTCACCGAGATCCGCGACCGTATCCAGCAGCGCTAAGGGGACGCATGGCAGATCTAACCCTCAATCCACACGACATCACCGAGGCTCTCCGCAGGCACCTCGAGGACTGGACCCCTTCGCTCGAGGCGGAGACCGTCGGCCATGTCGCGTCGGTCGGTGACGGCGTCGCCCGCGTCGAAGGCCTCCCGGGGACGATGGCCAGCGAGCTGCTGGAGTTCCCCGGCGGCCTGCTGGGGGTCGCGCTGAACCTGGACGAGGACTCCATCGGCGCAGTCATCATGGGCGACGCCACCCACGTGCAGGAAGGCGACCCGGTCAAGCAGACCGGACGGGTGCTCTCCGTACCGGTCGGCGACGCCCTGCTCGGCAGGGTGATCGACCCGCTCGGCAATCCGCTCGACGGGAAGGGCCCGATAGCGACGACGCAGCGGCGCCTCCTCGAGACCCAGGCACCATCGGTGGTGGAGCGCCAGCCCGTCAAGGAGCCGCTCCAGAGCGGCATCAAGGCGATCGACGCGATGACGCCGATCGGACGCGGCCAGCGGCAGCTGATCATCGGCGACCGGCAGGTCGGCAAGACGGCCATCGTGGTCGACACGATCATCAACCAGCGCGGCGGCGACGTGAAGTGCATCTACGTCGCCATCGGGCAGAAGGCCTCCACCGTGGCCGAAGTCGTCGAGACGCTCGAGGAGCGCGGGGCGATGGACTACACGGTCGTGGTCAGCGCCCCTGCGTCGGCCGCCCCCGCCTTGCAGATGTACGCACCGTACGCCGGCTCGGCCATCGGCCAGCACTGGATGTACGAAGGGCAGCACGCCCTGGTGATCTTCGACGACCTCTCCAAGCAGGCCGTCGCCTACCGGGAGATCTCGCTGCTGCTGCGCAGGCCGCCCGGTCGTGAGGCCTACCCGGGCGACGTGTTCTACCTCCACAGCCGGCTCCTGGAGCGGTGCGCCAAGCTGAGCGACGAGCTCGGCGGAGGGTCGCTCACCGGGTTGCCGATCGTGGAGACGAAGGCCGGCGACGTGTCCGCCTACATCCCGACGAACGTGATCTCGATCACCGACGGGCAGATCTACCTCGAGGGTGACCTGTTCTACTCCGGTGTCCGGCCGGCCATCAACGCGGGCATCTCGGTGTCGCGCGTCGGCGGCAACGCCCAGATCCGGGCGATGCGCAAGGTGGCCGGGCCGCTGCGGATCAACCTCGCCCAGTTCCGGGAACTCGAGGCTTTCGCCGAGTTCGGCTCGGAGTTGGACGCGACCAGCCAGGCCCAGCTGGAGCGGGGACGGCGCGTCGTCGAGGTGCTCAAACAGCCCCAGTACGCCCCGGTACCCGTGGGCGAGCAGGTCTTGAGTATCTTCGCGGTGACCAACGGCTTCATGGACGCCATCCCTGCTTCGCGGGTCGCGGAGTTCGAGCTCGGGCTGAGGGAGTTCTTCCGTACCCGGCACCCGGATCTGCTCGATGAGATCACCCGTACCGGGCAGCTGCCCGAGGGCCGTTTGCTGGACGAGGCCATCAACCGCTACGCGGAGACCTTCGGGGAGGACTGAGTGGCCAGCGCCGAGCTCCGGCACATCCGCAGGAGGATCCGAAGCGTCCAGTCGACGATGAAGATCACCCGAGCCATGGAGCTCATCGCTGCGTCGCGCATCGTCAAGGCCCAGGCGAGGGTGGCCGCCAACCAGCCGTACGCCCGCAAGATGGAAGAGGTGATCCGCAACGTCGCCGCTGCCTCGGGCGGAGTGCCGCATCCGCTGCTCGATCCCCGCGAGATCCGCACCGTCGGAGTGGTCGTGGTGACCTCCGACAGGGGGCTGGCCGGCGCCTACAACACGAGCATCATTCGCATGGCCGAGACGCGGCTCATCGAATTGAAGCGGGCGACCTCCGACTACCGCCTGTACGTCGTGGGCAAGAAGGCGCAGTCGTACTTCCGGTACCGCGGGTACCAGATCGAGCGCGCCTTCCTGGGGGTCACCGACACGCCGGGGTACGGTGACGCCAGAGCGGTCGCCAACGTCGTCATGAACGACTACGCCGAGGAGGCGATCGACTCGGTGGAGGTGTTCACGACGCGCTTCCTGTCGGCCCTGACCCAGCAGCCGGCCAGGATTGCGCTACTCCCGATCACGCCGCCGGAGGAGGGCTCGGCCTCGGTGGGCTACGAGTTCGAGCCGAACGCCGAGGCCATTCTCGGCCGGCTGTTACCGCGGTACGTGGAAGGCTCGATGTTCGGGATCCTGCTGGACGCGTCCGCATCGGAGCACGCGGCACGCCGCCGGGCGATGAAGGCAGCCACGGAGAACGCCGACGAGCTGACCCGGATCCTGACCAGGCAGGCTAATCAGGCTCGCCAGGCGGAGATCACCACCGAGATCTCCGAGATCGTCGGCGGCGCAGAGGCCCTGACCCATGGCTGAGACAAGGAGAGACATCCCGTGACCACCGCCGTGAGCACCGGACGGATCGTGAAGGTGGCCGGCCCGGTCGTGGACGTGGAGTTCCCGCCGGACGCCCTTCCCGAGACCTACGACGCAATCACCTTCGACATCTCGATCGGAGGCGAGACCGAGACGGTCGTCGCCGAAGTCGCCCAGCACCTCGGCGGGGGGCGGGTGCGCGCCATCGCCATGAAGCCGACCGACGGCTTGGTCAGGGGAGCCGTCGCCTACAACACGGGTGCGCCCATCTCGGTGCCCGTGGGTGAGCAGACCCTGGGGCACATCTTCAACGTGCTCGGGGAGCCGCTCGACGTGGATCCGGGGTCCATCGACTTCGCCACCCGCTGGCCGATCCATCGTCCGGCTCCAGACTTCGAGGACGTCGGCGCCCAGCGCGAGATGTTCGAGACCGGCATCAAGGTGATCGACCTCCTCGAGCCGTACGTCCAGGGCGGCAAGATCGGCATGTTCGGCGGCGCCGGCGTGGGAAAGACCGTGGTCATCCAGGAGATGATCCACCGGGTCGCCACCGAGCACGGCGGCGTGTCGGTGTTCGCCGGGGTGGGGGAGCGCACCAGGGAAGGCAACGACCTCTTCCTCGAGATGACCGAGTCCGGGGTCATCTCGAAGGCCGCGCTGGTGTTCGGCCAGATGGACGAGCCGCCCGGGGTGCGTCTCCGGGTGGGACTGTCGGCGCTCACCATGGCCGAGTACTTCCGTGACGAAATGGGCCAGGACGTGCTGCTGTTCGTGGACAACATCTTCCGGTTCACCCAGGCCGGCTCCGAGGTGTCCACCCTCCTCGGGCGGATGCCGTCGGCGGTCGGCTACCAGCCGACGCTGGCCGACGAGATGGGCGCGCTCCAGGAGCGGATCACCTCGGTGAAGGGAAAGTCGATCACGTCGCTGCAGGCGATCTACGTGCCGGCCGACGACATCACCGATCCGGCGCCGCACACCACGTTCGCCCATCTGGACGCCACGACGGTGCTGAGCCGGCGGATCTCGGAGCTGGGCATCTACCCGGCGGTGGACCCGCTGGATTCGACGTCGCGGATCCTCGATCCCCGCATCGTCGGCGAGGAGCACTACAACGTGGCCCGCCGGGTGCAGCAGATCCTGCA
>CAYXHU010000077.1:0-7086 GCA_964464675.1 uncultured Acidimicrobiia bacterium | reverse complement strand
ATCGCCGTCTCCTTCGCCGAGAGGGCACGGTCGCGCGCTCCGAGGAGCGCCAAGGTCACCAGCGAGATCGGAGTGATCGGCGTGGCCTCGTTGATCCGGTTCGCCACCTCGAACGCCAGCTTGCGGATCTCCATCGCGGTCGTGTCCGGGTCCCCGACCTCTCCCTCCCCGTAGCGCGCCAGAACCTTGGAGAGGGCAATCGGCCTCCCGAACCGCAACGAGATGCTCCCGTAGCGCTGGCGCAGCGTCCCGACCGCCCGCACCAGCCAGGTCAGCGTCTCCCGCTCCTTGGGGCCTCCCCGCTGCTCGGCGGCGTACGCCCCGATGTCCTGGATCTGGTCGTAAGCGATGGCGGTAGGGATCAGCACCACGTCGTCGCAGGAACCGCGCCGGAACGAGTCGGCGACGTAGGCCAGCATCCCGAAGCGGGGAGCGCGCAGCTTGCCCGAACGCGACCGGCCGCCTTCGATGAACCACTCGAGCGGGAAGCGCTTGGAGAGCAGGAAGTCGAGGTACTGCTTGAGCACGAACTTGTACGGATCGTTGTCCTTGAACGACCGCCGGATGAAGAACACCCCGGCGCGCCGGATCAGCGGGCCGACCGGGAAGAAGTTCATGTTGTCGCCGCCGGCGGTGTGGTTGGGGGGAAGCCCGTTCTCGTACAGCACGTACATGAGGACCAGGTGGTCCAGATTGGACTTGTGGCTGGGGAGGAACACGAGCGGGTGCTGCTGGCCGAGCTCGGCGAGGTGCTCGAGCTGATCGCGGTCGTAGCGGATGCGCCGCTGGTATCCGAGGGTGTACAGCATCCTGATGAGCGCGGCGATGAGGTCGATGACGTACGGGCTGTGGGTGGCGGCGATCTCCTTGAGGTACCGGCCGCTGCGCCGGTACAGCTGGTCGAGGCTCTCACCGGTCTGCTCGGCGAGCGAGATCAGCCCGAGCCGGAACGTGCCGCGGGTGAGCAACTCGGCGTCGAGGAATCGGGGCACCTTGTACCGGTTGCCGCGCAGGCGCCGCTCGGCACGTTCCAGGGCGATGCCCGCCTGCAGGACGATGTACTCGGCGAACCCGAACGGGTCCTGGCTGCCGCGCGCCCGCACCTGTGCCCAGCGCCGGCGGAGCGCCGAGCCGGGCGCCGGATCCCCGACGACGACCCTGATCCGCTCGGGATGGAAGCGGGCGATCCACTCCTGGAGGAGGCGGTTGGGATCACGCGGGTCCCCGAACGTCAGCAGGTCGATGAGCCGGGGAGCGCGCCGCTTCGGGTCGGCCATCCACACCACGCGGAGCGGGGTGAGCAGGTGGTCTCGGGGCACATCGAGCGCCTGCCGCACCGAGACGGCCACGCTCTGCCTGCCGAAGCGGCGCCGGCGCGACGGCGGCATCTCCACGATCCGGTACTCGGCTCCGGGCGGAGCGGTCCTGGCGATCCACTCCACCAACATGCGCCGCTCCAGCCCGCTCGAGGCGTCGAGCAGGAAGAGGATCGGGAGATCGGCGGATTCCGGCCAGGAGGCCGCCGCGGGGAAGTCGACCACACCCAGGGTCATGGACCGAGTGTATCGGGGCCGCCACCCGCCGTGGCGGGCGGTGGTGCACCGGCGTCAGACCGGGCCCATGCGAGACCCTGCGTCGAGGCGGATCACCTCGCCGTTGATGAGGACGTTCTCGACGAGGTGGACGACGAGGGCTGCGAAGTCGTCCGGGGTGCCGAGGCGCTTCGGGAACAGGTGCACCGAGGCGAGCCGCTCCCGCAAGTTCGGTCCCCCGGCATCGAGCATGGGCGTGTCCATGATCCCCGGTGCGATCGTGTTCACCCTGATCCCCCGGGACGCCAGATCGCGCGCCAGGGGCAGGGTCATCGCGGCCACGCCGCCCTTGGACGCCGAGTAGGCGGCCTGCCCGACCTGGCCCTCGAAGGCGGCGATGGAGGCGACGTTGACGATCACCCCGCGTTCGCCGTCCTCGTTCGGCTCGTTCTCCGACATCACCCGGGCGGCGTGACGGACCACGTCGAACAGCCCGATGAGGTTGACCTTGACCACGAACTCGAACATCTCGAGCGGGAACAGCCCGCCGTCTTTGGTCACGACCCGGTGCGCCATGGCCACCCCGGCCGAGTTCACGCACACGTCGATGCCCCCCAGCGCCGCGGCGGCCTCGGCCACGGACCGGTCCACGTCGGACGGATCGGTGACGTCGGCAGGGACGAACACTGCGCTCTCGCCGAACTCCGCGGCCGTGTCGCCGCCCTTGGACTGCGGCAGATCGAGCAGCGCCACCCTTCCGCCGCCGGCGACGATGCGGCGCGCCGCACCGGCACCGAGCCCCGAGGCGCCGCCCGTGATCAGCGCACGCGAACCGAGGATCTCCATCGCCAACCTCCAGTCGGGTCTGCTGACCCGAACCTACTCAGATGTGCCCGGGCGGGTTCTGGATCGTGGAGAACGCTGCGGTCCTCGCCTCGAGGATCTCCTCGGCGATCTGGTCGAGGCTGTCCATCAGCCACAGATAGGCGGCCTCTCCCTCCCGGAAGTCGGCCTTGGCCATGCCCTGGATGCGGCCCTGCTCCTGCAGGTCCTTCACCTGCCTGAAGTTGTTGGCCGGCTCGGTGGTGTACACGCCGAGCGTCGTGCCGCCCCGCTGGTTCAGGATCGAGAAGCACGGCACGTCGCTGGGCCCGTCGGCGATGTAGATCATGTGCCTGATGGGCACCCGCCGCTGCTCCTCGCTCATGCGAGCGTTCACGTCGATGGACGGGTTCACGTTGACGCCCTTGTTGATCTCGAACACGGCCCGGGTCTTCGCCGTGTTGTCGATCACGTAGCCCAGATGGGTGATCGGCGACTCCCCCGAGGCCACGTCGAGGGTGTCGACGTACCCGGGGGGGGCGGGCTGCTCGATGAACGCGTTCGCCCAGATGCCGTCGAGGTGAGGGGCGATGCAGGAGCCTTCGATCATCGGGCGGATCCCGGTCGACACCGCGTAGTGCTCGACGGTGATCCCCTGGGCGGCGTAGGCCGGGACCGACCGCATGTGGGCGCGGGTCGCCTCGAGGAAGTCCGGGATGCCGGGCGCCGGCTCGATCCGGGCACCCAGTTCGCGCAGCTTCGCGTTGGTGAGCCCGGGGAACTTGCCCTGCTCGACGTACGTGAGGATGTGCAGCAGGTAGGCGATGTCGCGGGAGATCGCGACGCCGCGGCGCCGGTGGTAGTCCGAGAGGCCGTCCACCTCGGTCCAGAAGGCATCGGCATCCACCCCGTACTCCTCGAACAGGGGATCCTGCTGGTTGCCGGGGATCAGGGTCCGGTCGAAGTCCCAGAGGAACGCGATGACCGTCTGGGTGTAGAGCGGAACGGGCATGGCCCGCTCAGGGTACTTCAGGAGCACCGAAGCAGACGCCTCGGTCGGGATCCGCCCACCAGGGCTGGAGGCGTGCCTGAACCCGCCGCAGGGAGCGATGGGCCTCCCCGAGCCGCGCCAGCGGGACCAGCGCCACGACCGTCCACCCGGCGGCGGCGAGCCGGGCGATGCCGGGGCCGACGTCGCCCGGATCCACCGTCTCGTCCAGCACACACTCGACGATGCCGGCGTCGGCGGCGATCACCGCAGAACCGCCCACCTCCGGGGTGTCTACCAGCGCACCGAACGGCGTCTCCACCACGGTGTCTCCGGCCGATGCATACGAACGCGACACCGCGGCGGCGACGTCATCGCTCTGGAGGCCGGCCTTCGCAGCGAGCACCATGTCGACTCCCCTGGGTGATTACAGACATGTAGTTTACCGCTCCGCGCAGGACCGCGCCGGGCCCGGGCTGCGGCCGGTAGGCTCGCCGCTCATGGAGCGCATCGCAGCCATCGAGCGCTGGCTGGTGCGGCGCGGGGTCCCACACTTCATCGACCGGTACAGCGCATCACGCGACGTGCTCACCCGGGCCATCCCGCTGCTCACCCTCGTGTTCCTCGCCGAGGTGTTCGGTGCCGCCCGATTCGATTGGCCGTGGTGGGCGAACCTCCTGGCAGTCGCCGGAGGGTTCACGATCCTCGTGGGAGCCTGGTCGGCGGTGAACCGGCTCCGGGGACGGCCGGCGCTGGCACGGCCCGACCGCATCGGTCCCGTCGAGCTGGCGGTGTTCGTCGTCGTCCCGGCTCTCCTGCCCGCCGTCTTCGGCGGCCAGGTAGGCGACGCCGGGGTCGTCGCCATCGCCAACGCTGCGTTGCTGGGAGCGGTGTACGTCGTGACGTCCTACGGGATCGTCCCGATGACCCGGTGGGCCGGCGTGCGGCTCGTCGTCCAGTTGGGAGACACGCTCAAGCTGTTCACGCGAGGCCTGCCCCTCCTGCTGGTGGCCTTCACGTTCCTGTTCATCAACGCAGAGGTCTGGCAGGTCGCCGGGCGCACCAACCCACCGACCCTGGCGATCGTGCTCGGGCTGTTCTTCGTGCTCGGCGCAGCGTTCCTCGTGGCCCGCCTGCCGCGCCAACTGGCGCCGCTCGCCGACTTCACCGACGGGTCCGAGATCGCCCGTGCGATCGCCGGAACTCCCGCAGACGGCCTGGCGTGCCCCGACCCCGAGGCGATTCCCGGCCTCTCCCGCCGCCAGTGGGGCAACGTGGGCATGGTGGTGGTCTTCACCCAGGCGCTGCGCGTGCTGCTGGCAGGCGTCCTGGTCGGGGGCTTCTTCATGGTGTTCGGCGTCGCGCTCATGGACGAGGCCACGATCGCCTCGTGGACCACCGCCGACCCGGACGTGCTGGTGGTGTTCGGGCTCGCCGGGCGGGAGCACGTGCTGACTGCCGAACTGCTCAGGGTGGCGGCGTTCCTGGCCGGCTTCGCGGCGCTCTACTTCACCGTCTACCTGACCACCGACGCCACCTTCAGAGAGGAGTTCTTCGACGACATCGAGGACGAGATCCGCCAGGCGTTCGCGGTGCGGGCCGCCTACCTCGAGGCCCTCGTGGACGATCACCAGGGGATCCCTCGATGCTGACGGCAGCCCTCGTCGTCGAAGACGGCGCGATGACGACGGCGTGCTCCGAACTGATCACCCGGAGCAGCACATCGGACCACTACCGCATGGCTCTGCTCGTCGTGCACAGGACGTCGAATCGCAGCACCACGATGAGGGATGCCGTCTTCCGGATCGTGCAACGGCTCGAGTCGTGGGGGCTGAGGCGATCATCCGGGCACGGCGGCCCACACGACGAGCGCCGGCCGACGGAGATCGAGCTTCCCCGGCTCGTCGTGACCCCGGAATCGGCCGAAGGAGGCTATCGCTACCCGGAGGAAGCCCTCCGGCGAATCCGGGACGCCGGCGTGGACGTGCTCGTGGACGCCCGGGTGTCGGAGGCACCGTCGGCCGAGGTCGCGGCCGCTACCCGGTACGGGATGCTGTACGTCCGCCACACGACCCCTACGCGGGAAAGGGAAGGCCCGCCCGGGTTCCCGGAGGCGCTGGCCAAGGAGCCGTGCACGAGCTTCGAGATCCGGCACATCCACGACGGCGGCGACCGGGTGGTGCTGCAGGGCAGCATCCCGACCGACCCCTTCTGCTCCGGCACCGAGCGCCGGCTCCACTGCAAGGGCTGCCTCTCCGTGCACCCCCTGCTCGAGGAGCTCGGACGGGACGGGAGCCTGCCCGCCGCCGCCGCCGGGGAGGCCCAGGGGCTTCCCGGCCGAACCGGAGCACCGCCGCTGCTCCGCCAAGCGGCCTACGTCGCCACGAGGATCGGCCCGACGGTGCGGCGCCTGGCCGACCGCCTGCTGAGACGAGGCCTGCGATGGAACGTGGCCTACCAGCCCACCGGCGACTGGCGCTCGGCCGATCTCGGTCGGTCGGTCAAGATCGAGAACCGGCCGTACCACTTCCTCGCCGACCCGTTCCTCTGGGAGCGGGACGGGCGCACGGTGTGCTTCGTCGAGGACTTCGACATCCGCGCCCAGCGGGGCGGGATCGTGGCATACGAGATCGATGACGGCGGCCATGTGCCGCTCGGCGAGGTGCTGCGCGAGCCCTTCCACATGTCGTACCCGTTCGTCTTCGAGGCCGACGGCGAGCTGTTCATGTGCCCCGAGACCCTCGAGAACCGGGACATCCGGATCTACCGGTGCATCGAGTTCCCCCTCGAGTGGACGCTGCACGAGGTGCTGATGTCGGAGGTCGCTGCCGTGGACACCTGCATCTTCTTCCACTCGGGGACATGGTGGATGTTGACCGGGATGGACCCGTCCGGTGTCGGCGAGGGATTCGACCTGCACGCCTTCTCCGCGGACCGCTTCGATTCCGACCGCTGGATGCCGCACCCGGGCAACCCCGTGGTGGCCGGGTGCGAGCGGGCCCGCAACGGCGGGCTGATCACCGAAGACGGGAAGCTCCTCCGCGTGTTCCAGACCCAGGAGTTCGGCATCTACGGGGGCTCGCTCGGCATCGCCGAAATCACCCGCCTCACCCCGCACGAATACGAGGAGCGAGTCGTCGCCCGGATCGAGCCGGGGTTCTTCCCGCGGATCTCCGGAACACACACCCTGTCGTTCCGGAACGGGACGCTGGCGATCGACTACCTGCGGCGGGAGCGGTACACGAGGTGACGGACCGGGTCGCGGCGCTCTGCCGCCGTTCCCCTCAGGCCCGGCGAACGACGAGCGCCCGGAACCCTCGGTCGACCCAGGGCTCGGCACCTTGCGGATGGGCCGACACCTCGGCCCGGACCCCCAGTGACCGGAGGATCGCGGCGTAGTCACGAGCCTGCGTGGTCACAGAGTGCATCGTGACGGCGTCGTCGGCGACGACCCAGAACCTGCGCACCGCGGTGCCGCTCGGCTCGTGCCAAGCCCCCTCCTCGAGCAGCAGGTGTGGTCGATCCGAGAACAGCGCGCGCGGCCGGGCGCTCCAGACGGGCGGGGCTTCTCCCAGGTGCCGCACGGCGTCGCGGGTGTGCACTTCCAGCACGGCTCGGCCGCCCGGGGCGAGCGCATCGACGGCCCGTTCGAGGACGGTCGAGGCAGGCTCCGGCGGAATCGTGTCGAGTTCGCCGTACAAGAGCAGGGCGAGATCCACACCGGACTCCGCAAAGGGCTCGGTG
>CAYXHU010000076.1:0-7099 GCA_964464675.1 uncultured Acidimicrobiia bacterium | reverse complement strand
TGAGGTTCAGGGCGACGCCGCGGCGAGCCGTTCGAACACCACCCCGGCGTGCTGCAGGAGCGCGGCCGGGTCGAAGCACGCATCGAGCCTTCCGGCGTCGAGCGGGACCTCGGGATCGTTCGCCAGCGCCTCCTGGAACCCGGGGCCTCCTTCCCATGCCGCGGCGGCGTGGCGCTGGACGATCCGGTATGCGTCGTCCCTGCCCATACCGGTTTCCACCATCGCCAGGAGCACTTCCTGACTGTGGACGAGGCCGCCGGCCGCCTCCAGGTTGGCCTGCATCCGATCGGCATGGACTTCCAGGCCGTCAACGAGCCGGGACGCCCGCCGCAGCGCGAAGTGGAGCACCGTGCAGGCATCGGGGATGACCACCCGTTCCACCGACGAGTGGCTGATGTCACGTTCGTGCCACAGGGCGATGTTCTCCCCGGCCGCCGCCGCATATCCCCGCAGCAGCCTGGCGAGCCCCGTCAGGTTCTCCGACAGCACGGGGTTGCGCTTGTGCGGCATCGCCGACGATCCCTTCTGGCCGGCACGGAACGGCTCTGCCACCTCGGCCACCTCGCTGCGCGCCAGGTGGCGGATCTCGACGGCGATCTGCTCGACGGCGGCGCCCGTGAGAGAGACGGCCGACAGGAACGAGGCGTGACGGTCCCGGGCGACCACCTGGGTGGGGGCGTCTTCGACCCCCACGCCGAGCTGCGAGCACACGTGCGCCTCGATCGACGGTGGAACGGCGGCGTAGGTGCCGACCGCACCGCTGACGGTGCCGACTGCAGCTTCCGAGGCGGCCGCAGCGAGACGACGGTGTGCCCGGAGCACCTGGAACGCCCAGCCGGCCATCTTCAACCCGAAGGTGGTGGGCTCGGCCCAGATTCCGTGGGTGCGGCCCACCATGACGGTGTCGCGGTGCTCGACGGCCCGCCGCTTGATCACTTCGAACAGCGCCGCCGTCTCGTCGAGCAGAAGCCCGGCTGCCTCTCCGATCAGAGCCCCGGTCGCGGTGTCCAGCACGTCGGAGGACGTGAGCCCGTAGTGGAGCCACTCCCCGTGCTCCGGCATCGACGCGGCCAGCACATCGACGAAGGCGGCGAGGTCGTGGTGGATCTCGTCGTCCCGGGCCTTCCACGCCACGACGTCCACCGGCGGCGCTTCCCGCACTGCCCGGGAGGCATCGGCCGGGACCCGGCCCTCGGCGGCCCAGCCCTCCAGGGCGAGCGCCTCGATCTCTTGCCAGAGGTCGAGCTTGCGCCGGTCGCTCCATACCGCCGCCATCTCCGGAAGGGTGTAGCGCTCGATCACCTGGACCTCACGATCTCGGGAAGGTTGCCTCGCGGTCCGGTCCGACGGAGATCATCGCCACCGGCACCCCGGCGAGCTGTTCGATCCGCTCGATGTAGCCCTTGGCGGCCGGCGGCAGGTCGGCGAACGATCTCACGGAGGTGATGTCGCTCTCCCAACCGGGCAGGTCCTCGTAGATGGGGGTGCAGTTGTAGAGCACCCGCTGCTGCCTGGGGAACTCGTCGTATCGCTCGCCGAGCGATTCGTACGCGACGGCGATCCGGAGCTTCGGGAACGCCGAGAGCACGTCGAGCTTCATGAGGGCCAGCTCGGTGATCCCGGCTACCCGCACCGAGTACCGCAGCGCCACCGAGTCGAGCCAGCCGCACCTGCGGCGGCGCCCGGTGACCGTGCCGAACTCGCCGCCGAGGTCCACCATCTGCTCGCCGATCTCGTCGTCGAGCTCCGTCGGGAAGGGCCCGCTCCCCACCCTGGAGATGTACGCCTTGGTGATCCCGAGCACCCGGTCGATGTCGCGCGGGCCGACGCCGGTCCCGGTGAGGGCTCCGCCTGCGATCGGGTTCGACGACGTGACGAAGGGATACGTGCCGTGGTCGATGTCGAGCAGCACACCCTGGGCGCCTTCGAACACGACGTTCTCGCCTTTCCGGATGGCGGTCCACACCAGGAGCGACGTGTCCGCGACGAGTTCGCGCAGGCGGCTTGCGTAGCCGAGGTATTCGTCGGCGATCGGCCCGGCGTCCATCGCCAGCTGGTTGTAGACCTTGGTGAGCAGCCCGTTCTTCTCCTTGAGGGCGGCATCGAGCTTGTCCCGGAGGATCTTCGGGTCGAACAGGTCCTGCACCCTGATGCCGGTCCGGGCGTACTTGTCCTGGTAGGCGGGGCCGATGCCGCGCTTGGTGGTGCCGATCTGCTGGCGGCCCAGGAACCGCTCTCGGACCGCGTCGAGCTTGCGGTGGTAGGGCATGATGAGGTGGGCATTGGCCGACAACCGCAGACCAGACGGGTCCACGCCGCGCCCTGCGAGCGCGTCCATCTCGTCGAGCAGCACCGCGGGATCCACGACGCAGCCGTTGCCGATCACCGGGGTGACCGTCGGGTAGATGACCCCGCTGGGGATGAGGCTCAGCTTGAACGTCTCGTCCCCGATCACGATCGTGTGCCCGGCGTTGTTGCCTCCCTGGTAGCGCACGACCACGTCGGCGTCCCGGGCGAGCAGGTTGGCGATCTTGCCCTTGCCTTCGTCGCCCCACTGGGCGCCGACGACCACGGTGGCGGGCATGGCAGGGGCTCCTTTCGATTCGCGCCGCCGCCAATCGTACCGGCCCGCCGCCGGGCCCCACGGGGGCACCTCCCGCACGTAGGCCCTCTGGGGCTACTCTGCGGATGCACGACCTCGGGAGTTCATCGTGCCGCGCATCAGGGCCGCGTCGATCGCGGAGCACAAGGCCCAGACCCGTCGCGAGATCATCGACGCCGCCTCGAAGCTGTTCCAGCAGCAGGGCTACGCGGAGACGTCGCTCGGCGACGTCGCCGCGTTCGTCGGGATCGGCCGGACCACGCTCTACGAGTACTTCAGCGACAAGGAGGACATTCTCGCCACGATGGTCGAGGAGTCGCTCCCGCAGGTGATCGACGGGATCGTCGAGGAGTCGAGAGAGGCCGGAGCGGCGCGGTCCAGGCTCGAGGAGCTGATTCGACAGGGTCTGCGGTACGTGTCGGCGGAGGACCATCTCGGGTCGTTGGTGATGCACGAACTGCCCAGGCTCACCGGTCCTGCGGCCGGTCGGGTGGCCGCGGCACACCGCAGGCTGGGGGACGAGATCATGCGGGTGGTGCGCGAAGGGATCGAACTGGGGGAGTTCCGCGATCTGGATCCCTCGGCGGCGGGACGGATCGTCACCTCGCTGCTCATGACCGCTTCCCAGTCGTTGATCCGCGCCAGGGACGCCCGCGAGCAGCGGGAGACGCTCGAGGACACGCTCGTCCGATTCGTGTTCGAGGGCCTGGGGGCCTGACGGGGCCGGTGTCCGTCCCCGGGCCGAGGCGGGACGACCAGAATGGGCCCATGACCCGCACACTCTTCACCAACGGCAAGGTCTTCGACGGCACCGGCGCGGCTGCTTCGGACGGGCAGGTGCTCGTCGAAGATGGGGCGATCCTCGAGGTGGGAACCGGCCTCGACGGCGACGAGGTCGTCGACCTCGGCGGCCGGGGGCTTCTCCCCGGGTTGTTCGACACCCACGTCCACGTGCTGTTCAGCGACGTCAACCTGTGGCGGATCGTGCAGGAGCCGTTCTCTCTGGCGTTCTTCTGGGCGATGCGCAACCTGGAGGCGACCCTGGCAGGGGGCATCACGGCGATTCGCGACGCGGGCGGCGCCGACCTCGGGGTGAAGGAGGCCGTGGAGCGGGGCTGGATCAAGGGGCCCCGAATGCAGATCTCGCTCACGATGCTGAGCCAGACCGGGGGGCACGGCGACGGGTGGATGGCATCGGGCCAGCGGGTCGAGCTGATGGGCAGCCATCCCGGCGTCCCGGACAACATCGTGGACGGTCCCGAGGAGATGCGCCGCAAGGTTCGCGAGCTGATCAGGGCCGGCGCCGACGTGATCAAGGTGGCGACGAGCGGCGGCGTCCTGTCGCCCCGGGACGATCCCCGCCATCCCCATTTCGTGCCGGAAGAGCTCGAGGTGCTGGTGAGTGAGGCGGCGCTCGCCGGCAGGTGGGTGATGGCCCACGCCCAGTCGAACGAAGGGATCAAGAACGCCGTCCGGGCGGGGATCCGCTCCATCGAGCACGGCATCTACCTGGACGACGAGGCGATCGACCTGATGCTGAAGCACGGCACCTGGCTGGTGCCGACGCTGGTCGCCCCGATGGGGGTGGTGAAGGCCGCCGAGGCGGGCGCACAGATCGCCGAAGCTTCGCTGCGGAAGGCCAAGGAGGTCGTCGAGGTTCACCGGGAGTCGTTCGCGAAGGCGGTCGAGGCAGGCGTGAAGATCGCCATGGGCACCGACAGCGGAGTGACTCCCCACGGGCGGAACCTGGAGGAGTTGGAGCTCATGGCGGCCGGGGGCATGAAGCCGGCCGACGTGCTGGTGGCCACCACGAAGTCTGCCGCCGAGCTGATGGGCATCGAGGGAGATTCGGGGACGATCGAGCCGGGGAAGCGTGCCGACCTGGTGGTGGTCGAGGGCGATCCGCTCGACGTGGCCGGGATGGCCGACCGGGTGAGAGCGGTCTACCAGATGGGGCGGCTGGTCTCCGGCGGGATCTGAGCCGGTTCGATCAGGCGCCCTGGGCGTGGACGACCACGCGCCGTTCGCGTGCCTGGTCGAATTCCGCGAACAGCACCCGCTGCCAGGTGCCGAGCAACACTTCGCCGTCCACCACCGGCACGGTGACCGACGCGGATCCGGTGAGCATCTGCCTGCAGTGGGCATGGCCGTTGAGGAACTCGTCCTCTTGCAGGTTCTCGGTGCGGATCTCGTGGTCGTCGTGCTCGTAGTAGGTGTCGATCGGTGCGATCGTGTCGAGCACCCGGCGGTAGTCGTTGAGGAAGCCGGTTTCGGACTCGTTGAGGATCACGGACGTGGTGGTGTGCGGGGAGTGGATGGTGACCTGTCCGTGGCGGACACCCGATCGGGCGACCACCTCGCGAACCAGTTCGGTGAGATCCCAGAATTGAGCCCCGGCGGTGGTGTGGAAATGCAGCACTTCGGTGCGGATCCGGGGATCGTCGGAGGCCGCGAGCACGGTGAGGGTGCCCTCGGGCCGGCGGGTCGCCCGTCTGATGGTGAGGTCGTCCACTGAGAGAACTCCGGAGTGGTGTCGGTGACCGGCGCACCTTAGTAGGGGCGGAGGGGCTACCGGCACTCAATCCCGGCGCGCTCACAGGTGGCGGCGTGCCATTCTTCCTCCCCCGACGGGCGCCTGATCAACCCGTGCCGAGGTCGTCCCAGCGGTCCCCAGCCGCGATGTCGATCACCGTCCACGCCATGGCCAGTGCCCCGTCGCGCATGGCTTTCTCACCGTCGGGGGTGATGGTGTGCGCGGCGAACTCCGGCTGGTGGTTCACGACTCCCTTGGTGTCCATCCCGATCATCGGGTGGATGGAGGGCACGACGTGGCTCACGTTGCCCATGTCGGTCGACCCGCTCGCCGCGTTGCTCCTGTCGGCGGCCCTCAGCATGGGCCGTCCCAGCGCCGCGGCGTTCTCCTGGAACAGGTCCACCATGAGCGGATCGTTGACCATGTCGTGGTACTCGTGGCCTTCGGGTCCGATCTCGACGGTGCAGCCGGTGGCGGACGCCGCCGCCTGCATGCTGTCCCGGAACCGGCCCATGAGCGCCTCGAGCCGATCCTTCGTCGCAGCCCGGACGTACCACTCCGAACGCGTGTAGGAGGGGATGATGTTGGGGGCGTCGCCGCCGTGGGTGATGATGCAGTGCATCTTGTCGGTCGGCAGGAAGTGCTGCCGGAGCATGGCGATCGCGTTGTACGCCTGTACGAAGGCATCGAGGGCGTTACGGCCCTCCCAGGGTGCCGCGGCGGCGTGGGCGTCCCTGCCGTGGAACTCGACGATCAGATGGTGGACGGCGAGGACGAACGGATCCACCGTGTCCTCGGGTGCGGGGTGGATCATCATCGACGCCGAGGCGCCGTCGAAGGCGCCGGCACGGATCAGGTCGACCTTGCCACCGATCTTCTCCTCGGCGGGTGTGCCGAGGACGGTCACCCTGAACCCGAGTTCTTCGGTGAGGTCCTGGAGCGCCACGGCCGCGCCCAATGCGGCAGTGGCGATGACGTTGTGGCCGCAAGCGTGGCCCACCCCGGGCAGGGCGTCCAGCTCTGCGCAGATGACCACTTCGGGTCCGGCGGTGCCGGCCCGGGCCGCGAAGGCGGTCGCGATGCCGTACGCCGGGTATTCGACGCGGAAGCCCTTGCCCGACAGGAACTCGGCGAGCCGGGCCGACGTCTCCCTCTCCTCGTAGGCGATCTCGGGGTGCTCGTACATCCATCGGCTCAGGTCGCGCAGTTCCTGCTCGGTCTCGTCGAACCGTTGCCGGGCTCGTTCCTTGGCGTCCACTCCCTGCCTCCTCGTGCGGGCGGACCGGATTGCTCTCCGGGACCGTACCATTGCGGCCCAGGAGGTGGTCATGGGTCACTATCACGACGTGTTGAAGGATCTCTCCGAGCCGACGCGGGATCTTCGTACCCGCATCCCCGATACCTGGCAGGGCTTCGTGGACCTGCACCGGGGAGCGATGGCGGAGGGCGCGCTGTCGGCCGGCATCAAGGAGGTCATCGCCCTGGCGATCGCCGTGGCCGAGGAATGCGAGGGGTGCATCGCCGCGCATGCCAGGGGAGCCGCTCGCAAGGGTGCGACGCCGGAAGAGGTCGCCGAGGCCATCGGCGTCGCCCTGCTCATGACCGGTGGGCCCGGTTCGATCTACGGGCCGAAGGCCTGGGCCGCGTATCTCGAGTTCAAGGGCGCCTGACCCGGTGCTCGCCTCGATCCCGTCACCGTCCTTCAACCAGTTCGAGATCGGTCCGCTGACGATCCACGTCTACGGCATCTTCATGGGGATCGCCGTGGCGACCGCCTTCGTCGTGACGGTGCGCCGCTACACCAAGTACGGCGGCGACCAGAGCGTGGCGGAGCGGGCCGCCATGTGGGCCGTCATCATCGGCTTCGTGGTGGCCCGGCTCGCCTACGTGTCCACCCGGCTGGACCGCTACGAGGGCGACTGGGTGGGGATCTTCCGCATCTGGGAGGGCGGGATCGCCATGTT
>CAYXHU010000075.1:0-7113 GCA_964464675.1 uncultured Acidimicrobiia bacterium | reverse complement strand
CGGGCACGACGCCCCCGAACCGGGCATGCACGTCGACCTGGGACGACAGGACGTTGGAGAGCATCTCCCTGCCGCGCACCACGCCGACCGCCGTCTCGTCGCAGCTCGTCTCGATGCCCATCACCAGCGACGTCATCGCACCTCCCCGGCGATCCGCTCCAGCCTGGCCCTGTACTCGGGGTCGGCGACGTCCGTGGCCCACATGACGATCGCATCACCGTCCCGGTAGTAGTTGCGGCGCACCCCGATCGGGCGGAACCCGAAGCGCTCGTACAGCCTGATGGCGCTCGTGTTGGTGGAGCGCACCTCCAGCGTGAGATGCTCGGCTCCTGCGTCCTGGGCGGCCCGGGCCAACCCCAGCATCAGGCGTGTACCGATCCCCCGGGACCTGTGGCCGGGATCGACTGCGATCGTCATCACGTGCGCCTCGCCGACGGCGACCATCACCCCGCCGTAGCCCACGACGCGTCCAATCGCATCCTCGGCGACCAAGTACCTCCTCCCGGGTGCGCCGAGCTCGTCGCGGACCACCCGCTCCGACCACGGCTCTTCGAAGCTCGCCAGCTCCAGATCCACCACCGCGGCCACGTCGCCGTCAGTCATGGGCCGGACGAGGAGGATCACGGCTGCCATGGGCCCTCCGTCCGGAAGTCGGTCCAGTTGATCGTCACGTCGGCCTCCCGCAGGTAGCGGGGCCGCACCTCGTCGGGATGGGGGAACTCGCCGCGCTCCGCACGGCCGCGAGCCACCTGGAGGACGGCGTCGGCCGCCGGGTAGCGGGGGCGGCCGGTCCTGACGCCGTGGAGGCCGAGCAGGGTCCCCTCCGGCAATGCCGGCCAGTCTCCGACGACGAGGACGTCGTTGGGATCCGACTCGAGCATCCCGCGGAACGCGTCGGGCGACACCAGCTCGGTGGGCCCGTCCCGCATCACGCCCCCGGGAACCGGCCGGTAGGCACAGACCGCCACCTCGCCGCGGCGCGCGTCCACCACCGACCAGATGCGCCGGTGGGCGGTCGCGGCCCGCAGCGCCACAGCGTCGAGCGAAGAGACCGGCACCAGCCCGGCGCCGACTGCAGCGGCCACGGCCTGCGCGGTGGCGATGCCCGCCCTGATCCCGCTGAACAGTCCCGGGCCCACGTCCACGGCGACGACGTCGAGGTCCGAACGGCGCCACCCGGCCTGAGAGAAGCAGAACTCGAGGGCGGGGACGAGGAATCCGACATGGCCCCGCCGATCCACCCTGCGGGCGGCGGCGATCACCTCGCGGCCGTCCCCGAGCGCCACCGACGAGGCGGCCGTGGCGGTCTCGATGGCGAGGATCCTCATCCGACGATCTCCCGCAGCGGCCTCCCGCACCACGTCCCGTGCGGCACGAACGTGACCTCCCGGGCACCGCCGTCACGGATCTCTAGACGGACGAGGAGGAACTCGTCCCCGAACTGCGGCTCGGCGACGTTCCCCCATTCGACCACCAGGACCCCGTCAGACGCCTCGTGGGCCAGATCCAGGTCCTCGACCTCACCTGACGAGCCCACCCGGTACAGGTCGGCGTGCACCATCGGAACGAGGCCCCGGTATCGGCGCGACAGCACGAACGACGGGCTGACCACCGGGACGTCGACGCCCAGCCCTTCGGCGACGCCGGAGGCGAACACCGTCTTGCCTGCGCCGAGTTCGCCTGCGAGCAGGATCACGTCGCCGGGCCGCAGCAGGCTGGCGAGACGCCGGCCGACCGAACGGGTGTCGGCCTCCTCTGCGCAGGTGATCGAGTGACTCACGGCGAGAACAGGTCCAGTTGCTCGGCAGCCTCCTCGGCTGCGGTCACGGAATCGTCGAGCACCCCTCTCACCAACGAGAAGTCCGCCTGCATCTGCTCGAGGACCCGGTCCCCGCCCCGGAGCGCGGCGGCGGGATGGAACGTGGCCACCAGGTGCCGGTTCCACCACGGGTACACCTGGCCGCGCAGTCGGGTGATGCCGACGTCCCTCTTGAGGAGGAGCTTGGTCGCGAAGTTGCCCAGGGTCACCACCACTCGGGGATCCACCAGCCGCAACTGGGTACGGAGGTAGCCCTGGCAGGCCTCGATCTCGTCGGGGCGCGGATCGCGGTTGACCGGGGGCCGGCACTTGAGGACGTTGGCGATGTAGACGTCGGATCGGTCCAGTCCGATCTCGGCGAGCAGCCTGTCGAGCAGCTTGCCGGCCGCCCCCACGAACGGCTCCCCCTGTCGATCCTCGTGGAATCCGGGCGCTTCGCCGACGAACATCACCGCGGCACCCACCTGCCCGACCCCGAAAACCACCTGGGTCCGGGTCTCGGCGAGCCCGCAACGCGTGCAGGCCTCGGCTTCGATGCGAAGCGCTTCGAGTTCCTGGGCTGGGTCGCTCATCCGTCCTCCGCCGCCGGCACGCCTCCTGCTGCGACGGCATGTCGCATCGCCGCCTCGATCGCCCGGCCGACGACGACGAACGCCGCCTCGCCGAGGGCGTCGGGATCCTCACTGCGACCACCGCACGACACCGCGAAGACGGCATCGCCATCATATCGGGTGTGCCCCGGCCGCAGACAGACGGCCAGCGCGTCGTGCGCCCGCACGCACAGGCGCTGCAGCCCGGCCCTGTCGAGCGCGGCGTCGGTCGCCAGCACCACCAGGGTGGTCTGGGTCAGGTCCGGTCGGGGTGGCGGCTCCGGGGCGCCGGACGGCACCAGGGACCCTCCGGTGAGCGGCGTTCCCTCCAGCGTGAACACATCCCCCACCGCGTTGACGACCGCCAGTGCTCCCAGGACCGCGTTGCCGACGGGCGCCGCCGACGACCCCAGGCCGCCCTTCCGCACGGCGTGGGGGCCGCGCCATCCGGCAACGGTGGCGCCGGTGCCGGCTCCCACGTTGCCCATCTCGACGGGTCCGCCGGTCGCCGACCGGTAGGCGGCGGCGCCCTCCTCGGGCCCGGGCCGCACCGTGCCGTTCCCGATCCACAGGTCGAACAGGACCGCCGCCGGAACGATCGGGACGGGACCGGCGAACGTCGGATGCCCCCTGCCGTCGGCCTCGAGTTCTCGCACCACGCCGTCGGCGGCGGCGAGACCGAAAGCGCTCCCCCCGCACAAAGCGATCGCCTGGACCGTCTCGACGCGCATGCCCGGGGCCAGGAGCGCCGTCTCCCTGGTCCCCGGCGCCGCGCCGCGCACCTCGACCGCGGTCACGTTCGGTTCGGGCGGGACCACCACGGTGACCCCGGTGAGCGCTTCGAGGTCCGTCCAGTGCCCGACCAGGACCCCGGGGACGTCGGTGATCGTCACGACCGGTACCTGCGCGGCATTCGCGGCCCGAACCCGCACACCACCTCGTAGGAGATCGTCCCGAGACGCTCTGCCCATTCGTCCGCGGTGATCTCGTCGCCGGCCTGAGGGCCGAGCAGCACCACAGGATCGCCGATCTCCACCGGATCGTCGCCGACTTCGACGACGATCTGGTCCATCGTCACCGACCCGGCGAACGGATAGCGCACCCCACGGATCAGGACCGTGCCCCCTCCGTCTACCAGCCGCCTCGGGAGGCCGTCGGCGTACCCGATCGGGACCGTGGCGACCGTGGATTCCGCAGGGAGCGGGCGGCGCCGCCCGTAGGAGGGGCGCGCTCCGGCGGGGAGCCGTTGCAGGTGGGACACCCGGGACACCACCCGCATCGCCGGGACCAACGCCACCTCGGGAGCCATGCCGGGCACCGGCCGCAGCCCGTACACGCCGAGCCCGACGCGGACCATGTCGAGACGGGCCTCCGGATGCCCGAGGGCCCCCGCCGTGTTGGCGGCGTGCACGAGATCCGGCCGGATGCCCTCGTCGCCGAGAGCGGCGACCACGTCGCCGAGTGCCGCCGTCTGGCCGGCGGTGAACTCGGGATCCTCCTCGGCGACCGCGAAGTGGGTCCAGACACCTTCCAGGTGCAGCGCGGACTCGGCGATGCGGCGGGCCAGCGCCACCGCCTCACCGGGCGGGGCACCGACGCGGTGCATCCCGGTGTCGACCTTCACGTGGACCGGGTAGCCGTCGGGAGCGGCCTCGATCATGGCTTCCAGGAACGGAGTCCGGTAGATCGTCGGAGTGAGCCGCCACTCCACCACCTCGCGGGCCGCTTCGCCGAAGGGCTCGGAGAGGAGCAGGATCGGGGCGTCGATCCCCGCCTCGCGCAGCCGCGCCCCTTCGGAGACGAGGGCCACCGCCAGGTGGCCGGCTCCTGCGTCGAGCACGGCTCCGGCCACCGGGGCGTCCCCGTGCCCGTAGGCGTCGGCCTTCACGACCGCACAGACCCGGGCGGGGGCGACGGCGGCGGCGATGGCGCGCACGTTGCCCCGAATCGCCTCCAGGTCGATCTCCACGCAGGTCGGCCTCACCAGGCCCACCTCGCGATCTCTTCGACGAGGCCCGAAGCGGTCACAGACTCACGGGCCGCCAGCGCAGCACCGGCCCGGCCGTGCCGGTGCGCTGCGGAACGGCCGGCGGCTTCCACGTCGAGCCCGCGGGCGACGAGCGCGGCGATCATCCCGGTGAGCACGTCGCCGGTCCCCAGGGTCGCCAGTTCCGGCCCTCCCGTGGTGATCACCCAGGGATCCCGGCCGGCGGCGATCGTCGGGCTTCCTTTGAGGAGCACCACTGCGCCGGTCTGCGCGGCAAGCCGGGAGGCTGCCTCGTACCCGGCCGGCTCCCCGGTGATCCGCCCGAACTCGCCGGCATGCGGGGTGATGATCGTCGGGTGGCGCCGCGCCGCCAGGGCGGCCGGCGACGTGGCGGTGATCCCGTCGGCATCGAGCACCAGGGGCCGGTCCCATCGCTCCAGGAGGGCGCCGACCAGTCCGGAGGGTCCGTCGCCGGTCCCGAGGCCGGGGCCGAGCGCCAGCACGTCGAAGCGCTCCGCGCCCTCCAGCACCGCCCGGGTGTCTTCAGCGGAGAGCGTGTCTCCGGCCCCGACGGCAACAGTCGTGAGCGAGGGATCGACCGAAGCCGCCGCGTCCCGCAGGGCCCCCGGCACCGCCAACCGCACGTAGCCGGCCCCGAATCGCAGCGCCGCCCGGGCCGCCAGCACCGGGGCACCGAGCAGTCCCGCGGAGCCTCCGACGACCAGCACCGCCCCGGCGCTCCACTTGTGGGCGGTCCGGGCCCGCCCCGGGAGCATGGCGTCCTCGTCCTCGCACAATCGCAGGACGGGGTCTCCTCCCACCAACCCGATGTCCACCACCTCGATCACCCCGCACCGATCGGGCCCCTCGCCGAGCAGGTGCCCCGCCTTGAGGGCGTGGAACGTGACGGTGCGAGCCGCTGTGAACGCGGCCCCTTCCACGGTTCCGTCGGTCCCCGACATGCCGCTGGGGAGATCGACCGACACCACCGGGGCGGGATGCTCCACCCAGGCCGCCGCCGGGCCCTCGAGGGCGCCCCTGAATCCGGCGCCGAACAGAGCGTCAACGATCAGGTCGCACGGCTCGGGCTCGCCGAGCGGCCGGATCGGGACGCCGGCGCCGGCTGCCGCGGCGGCGGCCCGGCCCGCCGGACCCTCGTCCTTGGCGCGTCCGAGGCTGCGCACCTCCACCGCCACTCCGCGCCGCCGCAGGTGGCGGGCGGCCACGTACCCGTCCCCTCCGTTGTTGCCGGGGCCGGCGAGCACGACGACCCTGGTGCCGTAGCCGGCACCGAGGCGCACCGCGGCGAGGGCGACGCCGAGGCCGGCTCGCTCCATGAGCGTGTCCGCCGGCACGCGGCTCGCTTCGTCGAGACGGAAAGACTCTGCTGGGGTGATGACGAGCTGCACGGATCTTCTGCGGTCGACCCGTCGATGGTACCGGTGCGCGGGTGGCGTGCGCCGGGCACCCGGCCTGCAATACTCCCCCCGTCATGGTCGACGCCATCATCGAATGGGCCAAGGACCTCCCGGCACCCCTGGCGGTGGTGGTGGTCGCCATGGTGCCCATCATCGAGTTGCGGGGCGCCATCCCCCTCGGCCACTTCCTCGACCTCGGAGGCGTCCCCTCCTACTGGTGGGCGGTCCTCGGCAACCTGCTCCCGGTGCCGTTCATCCTCTGGCTGTTGCCGCCCACCGCCGCCTGGGCCGAGCGCCACTGGGCATGGCTGCACCGGGTCATCGAGCGCCTCTCCTCGTACACCGAACGGCGCCATACGAAGCGCTTCGAGAGGCTGCGCGACCTGGCGCTCATCACGTTCGTGGCGATCCCGCTGCCGGTCACCGGGGCGTGGAGCGGGTCGCTGGCCGCGTACGTGTTCGGCGTCAGGCGCGGCCGGGCGCTGGGGCTCATCACGGTAGGGGTGCTCATCGCCGGCATCGTGGTGTCGGCGTTCATCGGGGCGCTCGGGATGACGATCGACTGAGAGTCCGCACGGATTGGGCGAGCACAGCGAGCCCCATCCGCCGGACTCCCGGTCGAAGGCGCAGCTCTTCGGCCGGAACAGAGAAAGGGGCGCGGGCGAAGCCCGCTCCCCGTCCGCTGAGCTTCTGAGCGGATTACCCCCGGCCCGAATGTGGTTGTATTGAGTGAGCAACGCACGGCGACCGCATCTGCGGCGTCAAGCAAAGGAGCGACATGCGGCGACGCATGATGAAGTCGAAGATCCATCGGGCCACGGTCACCGATGCCGATCTCCACTACGTCGGATCGATCACCCTCGACACGCGCCTGATGGAACTCGCCGACCTGGCCGAGTTCGAGCAGGTCCACGTCCTCGACATCGACAACGGCAACCGGCTCACCACCTACACGATCGCCGGGGGCCCCGGCGAGGTGTGCCTGAACGGTGCGGCGGCCCGGCTGGTCTCGCCGGGCGACCGGGTGATCATCCTGTCGTACGCCGACTACGAGGACGCTGAGCTCGACGGGTACGAGCCGACCATCGTCCACGTCGACACCGAGAACCGCCCGGTCTCGGCCGAGATCGCCGCCCGCATCGCGGCCGCCTACTCGGCGCCCGGGCCGGCCCGCTATCAGGAGATCGACGCCGGCGCCAACTAGGCACGGCAAATCGTCTCGATCGCCGTCGACTCCGCGAGACGGCGCCTCCCCGAATGTGTCACAGGGGGGTGGCATGGTTGGGGTATGGACCTGCT
>CAYXHU010000074.1:0-7139 GCA_964464675.1 uncultured Acidimicrobiia bacterium | reverse complement strand
GTGGTGGAGACGGTCGACGCTCCGGCCGACCCGAATGCCCTCGACCACGACGTGCTGACGGCGGCAGCGCTGCGTGAGTTCAAGGCGAACTCCGATCCGGCCCGCGCCGCGTACTCCCAGGGAGACGACGCCCATCTCGTCGAGGTGTTCGACCACGAATTAGGAGTGTCGATCGACGGGATCCTCTCGATTGCGGATGCGGTGGACGAGACGATCCCCGGCGGACTCGCAACGGCCAGCGACGCCGACGTCAAGGTGGCGCTCAGCCTGCTGCTCGCCGACTCCGCCGACACGGCGAACCTGCGCTTCACGCTCTCCCGGCTCGCCACGCGCAACCTCGAGACGATCGGGCCCGTCCCGGTGGTGATCTGGCGTTCCCCTGCGTTCTTCGCTCACGTCCGCTACGACACGACCACGTTCGATCCGGCCCAGGACGTGGAGGGGTTCGAAGGAACCGAGAACCTCGATGCCCAGCGATGGCTGCGGGACCTCCAGAGCGACCTGCGCGGCGATCAGGTCGAGATGAAGGCGATGGGCATCGCTATCGACGGCGGCCTGGTGAACGAGGAACAGGCGGCTCAGACCGCGCCCTACATCTTCATGTCGGTGGCATTCATCCTGCTGTTCGTCGGCGGCCTGCTGAGGTCCTATTGGGCAGCGATGGTGGCCGCCCTCGGGCTGAGCGTGGTGATGATGTCCTACAACGGCATCAACTCGCTCATAGGGCTGCGGGTGCAGTCGCCGCTCATCGTGTTCGTCGTCCCGATCGCCCTCATCTCGTTCGGCGTCGACTTCTTCATCCACGGTTCGGGACGGGCCCGAGAGATGCAGGTCGAAGGCCATCCGAGCACGCGCGCGTATCCCCTCGGGGCCACGCTCTTGTTCACCGCGCTTCTGCTCGCAGCCGCGTCGTCGGTCGGTGCCTTTCTGTCCAACGCCGTGTCGGGCATCCAGGCGATCACAGAGTTCGGCATCGCTGCGGCGGTTGCGATCGCACTGTCCTACGTCGTGCTCGGCCTGATCGCTCCCCGGCAGCTGCTCGCCATCGAAGAGGCGCTCGGGCCGAGGCCGATCGACCGAGGTCTCCACGTGATGCGCAGGCTGGGATACGTCGTTGCCTGTGTCCTCGCCGGGATCGTCGTCACCATGACGATCGTCATGCCTTCGATCGGTGCGGCGATGTTCGTCGTCGTGCTCCTCGGACTGCTCCTGGCGGTGCCGTACCGGTTGACCCGGCGCCGCAACAGGAAGGCGGCGGACGCCGGACTGCAGGTGACGACGGAGGTCCAGGGAGCCGGTCATGGCTTCGTCGCCGCCGGGAGCATCGTCCACTTCCTCGCCAGGTGGCGAGTGGTCACGGTCCCCGTGGTCGTGTTGCTGGCGGTCGTCGGCGGGTGGGCGGCGTTCCAGGTGGAGACGTCCTTCAACATCAAGGACTTCTTCTCGTCACGAACCGACTTCGTGAGGAGCCTCGCCAAGGTGGAGACCCATCTCGGGTCGAGCGCCTCGGGCACCGCCTACGTGTACGTCGAAGGGGACCTCACCGATCCCGCCACCCTCACCTCGATCGAAGGGGCCTTCGGCCGACTGGACGAATCGAACCTCGACCTGGTGCGCGATTACAACGGGGATATCGAGGCGCCGCCGAACGCGTCCAGCCTGGTGAGGCTGGCGATGGCGACGCCGGGCGTTCCCGACGCGATCGGCGCCGCGTCGGGGGTTCCCATCGCCGACGCCGACGGTGACGGGCTGCCCGACGGGCCCGAACAGGTGGAGGCGATCTTCGGGTTCATCTCGGAGAACGGGATCCCCGGACCGGATGTGCCGGTGCTGCGACCCGACCAGGTAGCCCGGTTCCTGTATGTCGGGTCGGGGATCCAGGCGACGAGGATCGAGGTGATCCTTCCATCGGTCACCGACGACGCGAACGTCCTGGCCGCTCGCGACGAGCTCGAACGTGTGGCGGACGGGATCGAGTCGACCCTCGGTGGGGATGCCGCCTTCGTCGGTGTCTCCGGCACCGCGATCACCGGCCAGGACGGCTTGGCCGCCTTCACCGGAGCCATGGTCACGTCGCTTCCGATCGCCGTGTTGGTGACCATGATCCTGGCTCTGCTGGTAATGCGCTCGGTGCGCTACGCCTTGATCTCGATGGTGCCGATCCTGCTCGTGGTGGCGTGGCTGTACGGCTTCATGTACGTGTTCGACTACAAGATCAACGTCATCACCGCGACGATCGCGGCCATCGCCATCGGTGTCGGCATCGACTACGCGACGCATTTCACGATGCGGTTCCGCCAGGAGTTCGTCGGTGAGCCGAGCCGGTTCCCGGCGCTGCGAAGGGCCGGGGTCGGCACCGGCGGCGCACTCGCCCTGTCTGCGCTCACGTCGATGACCGGCTTCCTGGTGATGGCGACGTCGCCGATGCCGATGTTCGCCACGTTCGGCGTCCTCACCGCGGTGATGATCCTCCTGGCTCTTGCGGTGTCGCTGCTGGTGCTTCCCAGCCTGCTCATCCTGCCGTTCGTGACACCGTCCCGGACGGGCGAGGAGCGGGCCGAACTCGAGGAGTCGATCACCGGCGGCGAGTTCGAGTACCGGCCCCACGAGCGCGGCACCGCAGACCTCCGTCGGCCGGAGCCGGGGGATGAGGGGCAGGACGCGGTGTGACGAGCTCGGTCGCGCCCCCTCGTTGTGCACCACGGACGGCTCTGTGGGTCGCTGCGATCTCCGCCACCGTGCTCGCCGTCAGCTGGGTCCTGGCTCTCTCAGATGAGGTCAGTGGAGCCGAAGAGTGGGTGTTCAGGCTCTTCAACGATCTTCCCGATTGGCTCGAGGGACCGACCTGGCCGGTGATGCAGCTGGGGGCATTCGCCGCGGTTCCGGTGGTGGCCGTGCTGGCCTTCGTGGTGTGGCATCGCTGGGAACCCGCCCTGGCAATCGCCTGCGCCGGGACGGCGGCGTGGCTGGGAGCCAAGCTCGTCAAGGAGGCGGTCGGCCGAGGCCGCCCGCAGGGCTTGCTCGACGACGTGAACCTGCGGCCCGAATGGGACGGGCTCGGATACGTCTCGGGGCACGCCGCCGTGGCATTTGCCATCGCCACCGTTCTCGCCCCCCGTCTCGGGCGCGTGGGCAAGGCGCTCGTGTGGTCGGGGCAATCGCCACGGCGCTGCTGAGGATGTACACCGCCGCGCATCTTCCCCTCGACGTGGTCGGCGGAGCGGCGGTCGGCATGACACTCGGGTGTGCCGCGAACCTGTGGTCTTCGAGGGTTGGGCAGGGCGACGAGGCGTCGGCATGAGCCGGAGCCTCGTGCCGGTGTTCGTGGCGATTGCCTGCATGGCGGCGGCGTGCGTCGACCAGGCGGGCGTTCCGGCGGTGACGGTGACGGTGACGGTGACCGCAGCGCCGTCGAGCGGCGTCGTCTTGCCGGAGATCCCCGACGGGGCGATCAGCTTCTGGAGCACGGAGACCCAGCCCGAGCGAGTGTCCGTGACGAACGAGATCATCGACGGCTTCAGCCAGGCAACCGGGATCGACGTCATCCGGGTCTACGTGAGCGAAGACGCCTTGCCGGAGACCATCGAAGCTGCAGCAGCGGAGGATCGTCTGCCGGAAGTGGCCTTCCATCCCGTCGACTTCACCATCGGGTGGGCGCGCCGGGGATTCCTCGACACTGCCGCATCCGACGCGGTGGTCGAGGCCCTGGGGCGCGACACGTTCGCAGCAGGGGCGCTCGACTTGGTGTCGGTCGCCGGGTTCACCGCCGCCGTTCCCTCGGACGGCTGGGGACAGCTGCTGGTCTACCGGAGGGATCTGTTCGACCGTGAAGGGCTGGCCGTTCCCGATACCTACGAAGCGATCGAGACGGCGGCTTCGACACTCACCGACCCGGCGTCCGGTTTCGCCGGGATTGCGTTGGCGACCGACCCCGATGCAGTGTTCACCCAGCAGACCTTCGAGCACTTCGCCCTCGCCAACGGCTGTGATCTCGTCGACAGGGTCGGCAACGTGCTCGTCGGTTCGGAGAACTGCGTCGAGGCCATCGAGGTGTACACGCGTCTCGCGTCGCAGTACGGCCTCGGCGGCGTCCAGGACGCCGTGTCGACGCGAGCCGCCTACCTGTCCGGCACGGCGGGGATGGTGGTGTGGTCGCCGTTCCTCCTCGACGAGATGGCCGGGCTGCGCGACGACGTGATGCCCGGCTGCCCGGAGTGTCGTGACGATCCCGCGTACCTGGCGAAGAACTCGGGGTTCGTGTCCTCGTTCCGCGGTCCGCACGGGTCGCCGGCCCAGTACGGGCAGATCTCCTACATGGGCATCGGGGCGGGTTCGAACATCCCCGCCGCGCAGGCCTTCCTGAGGTACTGGTTCAATGAGGGGTACCTGTCCTGGCTGTCCACCTCTGCCGAGGGGAAGTTCCCGATGCGCCACGGCACGCCGGAAGCCCCGGGCGTGTTCGTCGACGGGTGGAAGCAGCTCGAGATGGGCGTGGATCGCCGGGCGCGGCTCGAGGATCTCTACGGCCAGGGGACCATCGATCTGCTCGTCGCAGGGCTCGTCGACATCGATCGGTGGGGCTTCGTGCAGGGCCACGGTGACCTGATCAGTGTCTTCTACGCCGAGCTCTTCGTGCCCCGTACGCTCGGCGCCGTCCTCGACGGGTCGATGACTCCCGGCGAGGCTGCAGAGCACCTCGATCGGGTGGCCGACCTCGAGTTGGCGCGCGTGGAGGCGCAGTGACCGAATCCGACCGGACCCACGGCAGGCGGCGACTGGTGGTGCGGCGTATCGTCCAGGGCCTCGTCTCGGTCGCCGTCGTCGTCGGGATCTTCGTGGGTGTACTTCCCCGGATCGCCGACTACTCGGACGTCTGGGCGACGATCGGCGACATGACCTGGCTCGAGCTGGTCACGCTCCTCGGGGTGGGCATCTGGAACCTCGTCACCTACTGGTTCGTGCTCGTCGCGGTGTTGCCCGGCCTCACATACCCGCAGGCGGCGGTGGTCAACCAGGCATCGACGGCGATCTCGAACACCCTTCCCGGCGGCGGGGCTATCGGCGTCGGGGTCACCTACGCGATGTACTCGTCGTGGGGGTTCGGCAGCGCAGAGATCACACGCTCGATCGTGCTGTCGGGGATCTGGAACAACTTCATCAAACTGGGATTGCCGCTGCTCGCGCTCCCGTTGCTCGCGTTCCAGGAGCAGGTGAGCGCCGCCTGGGTCACCGCCTCGTTGATCGGCGTCGCGGTGCTCGTCGCGGTGATCGTGCTGTTCTGGCTGATGGTGCGGAGCGATGCCCTCGCGGTGCGCGTCGGGCATGTGGTCGGCAAGGTGGTGTCGGCGCTCCGCCGGTTGGTGCGACGACCGGCGGTGCTCGACTGGGATGATCGGGCTCGCCGATTCCGCAGGCAGACGTCGGGGCTGCTGTCACACAGGTGGCACTGGTTGACGCTGTCGGCGTTGGTCAGTCACCTGTCGCTGTTCCTGGTGCTCCTCATCGCGCTGCGGCACGTGGGAGTCTCCGAGGCCGAGGTCGGATGGGTGCGGGTGCTGGCGGCATTCGCCTTCGTCCGCCTCATCTCGGCGCTGCCGATCACCCCGGGTGGACTCGGCGTCGTCGAGCTCGGGTACGCCGCGGCGCTGTCGATCGGGGTGGACGAGGCGACCCGGGCCCAGATCGTGGCAGCCATCCTGGTGTTCCGGTCCATCACCTACTTCCTGCCCATCCCTCTGGGAGCAGGCGCCTACGTCTACTGGCGCCGCCATTCGGCATGGCGGGTCGCCAGGGCCGGCGACAGTGCTGATGCTGCCGCGGAGGTCGGATCATGAGACCGCGACGCGGCCGGGAAGTGGTGTCGCCGTGACCGACGAACGCACCTCGCTCGACTCGATCGAACTCGGGGAACGGGCGGCCAGGTCGCTCGAGCAGGTCGGCGAGCGTCGTAGCTTCCACATCGCGGGGCTATGGGTGTCGGGTCGACGCAGGCGTCCGTCGGGTGAACGACCTCCGTTGCCCAGGGAACTGCAGGCCAGCGGCAAGTTCTGGCTCGCGGCCGGGATCGGCATGCTGTTCGTCTGGGCCAGCATCATCGCCTTTCCGGCAACCACGAATTGGTGGACCGAGGTCGACCTGGCGGCACTCAACTGGCTCGTCGACCTGCGCACCGACGCGATGGACTCGGTCGCCAAGGCGCTGCACGCCTCGGCTCGGTGTGGTTCATCAGACCGCTCAGGTGGGGCATGGTGCTCGTGCTCATCTTCTTCAAGCGGTTCCGGGCGCTGTTCGGTGTGCTGGGGTCGATCATCATCGTCGGCCAGGTGGCCACGGTCCTCGCCGACGCCGTGGCGCGTCCCCGTCCCCTCGTCGAGATCATCGGGACCTGGCAGGGCTACGCCCATCCTTCCCGCCCGGTGGCGGCCCTTGCGGTGACCGTCACGTTGATTGGCCTCGCGCTCATCCCTCCCGGAGTGTGGCGGCGGCGCTGGTACGTGGCCGCCGGCGGGTTGGTGGTGACGCTCGGTCTGGCCCGCATGTACCTGGGGGTGGACCATCCGAGCGACGTGTGGACGTCGGCGGTCCTGGGGCCCGCCGTGGCGGTTGTGGTGATGCGGATGTTCGTTCCGGAGGCGGTGTTCCCGGTGACGTACCGCCGCGGGGTCTCGGCGCACCTCGATGTCGGTGGCGCCCGCGGTGCCGCGATCCGTACCGCCCTGAAGGAGCAACTCGGGTTCGAGGTGCGGGAGATCGAGCCGTTCGGGCTCAGCGGTTCGGGCGGATCGACGCCGCTGCGGATCAAGGTGGCCGGTGACCCGGACCAGTGGGTGTTCGCCAAGATCTACGCCCGCAGCCATCTCAGGGCGGACCGCTGGTACAAGGCCGGGAGGACCATCCTGTACGGCTCACTCGAGGACGAGGTGCGGTTCCAGTCGGTCCGGCGTCTCGTGGAGTACGAGGACTACATGCTCCTGCTGCTGTCGCGGGCGGGGCTCCCTTCGCCGAAGACGTTCGGGTTCGTCGAGATCACCCCCGACAGGGAGTACCTGATCGTTACGGAGTTCATCGACGGCGCCGTCGAGATGGGCGATGCCGAGATCACCGACGAGATCATCGACAGCGCCCTCATGGTGGTCCGC
>CAYXHU010000073.1:0-7182 GCA_964464675.1 uncultured Acidimicrobiia bacterium | reverse complement strand
CCCGGCCGGCGCGCATAGCCTTGAAGCCATGGCCGGCCGGACGATGCTCGCTGCGGTCGCCCTGGCGGTGGTTGCCGCCGCCTGCGGCGGGGGAAGCGTCGAACGTCCCGTGCACCAGAGCCTCGGAGAAGGAGGCGTCATGCTGCTCACATCGAACGCGTTCGCCAACGAAGCGAGGATCCCCACCAAGTACACCTGCGACGGGGAGGACGTCTCGCCGCCCTTGGCGATCTCCGGAGTCCCTGCAGGAACACAGACCCTGGCGCTCGTCGTGGACGACCCCGACGCGCCGTCGGGGACCTGGGACCACTGGGTGGCATGCGACATCCCGGTCACCGAGGCGATCGCCGAGGGCGTGACGACCCTGGGGACCGCAGGGCGCAACTCTTGGGGGCGCTCCGGCTATGGGGGCCCCTGTCCGCCGAGTGGCACGCACCGCTACTACTTCACGGTGTACGCGCTCGACGCCTCCCTCGGGCTCGAGCCGGGAGCCGACAAGGCGGCTCTGCTCGACGCGATGCAGGGGCACGTCCTCGCCGAGGCAACGCTGCTGGGCCGCTACTCGCGTTAGGCCGCGCTCCGCTGCATCGGTGCCCGGCGTCGCCTACGCGGTCCGGTTTCTCAGACCGGCCTCGGGTCGGGCCCGACGAGTAGCGTGAGATCCGGTCACACCAAGGGGGAGCACCACATGGACGAGCAGCAGCAGCGCGACGAGGCGATCGAGCGCCTCAAGGAGAAACGGGACTTCACCACCCACGTCATCGTCTACCTGGTCGTCAACGCGTTCCTCGTCGTGGTGTGGGCGTTCACCTCGGGCGACTACTTCTGGCCGATATGGCCGATCGCCGGATGGGGCATCGGCTTGTTGATCCACGCCTGGGAGACGTTCCCGCGGCCGATCAGCGAGGCCGAGATCCGCAAGGAGATGGACAAGGGCCGCTAGCCCGAACCGACCGGAGGGGGGACGCAGGGCGGTGACCCGTACCTGTCGGCCCGGACCCGAGGGAGAGGATCGCCGCCGTGATCGACCCCGACATCGACTGGGAGACGACGAGGCAGGCGTTCCGACGCGGGTTTCGCACCTCGTTCCACTACGCCGTGGCGACCGTCGGCGAGGACGGCGCGCCCCACGTCACCCCCATCGCCTCGGTCGTGTTGACGGACCCGGGGAGAGGGTTCTTCTTCGACATATTCACCGCACAGCTCGGACGGAACCTCGACCGTGACCCGCGGGTGTGCGTGATGGCCGTGGACAGCGGGGTGCGCTTCTGGTTGGGCTCGCTGCGCCGGGGCCGATTCGCCTCTCCTCCGGCGATCCGGCTGGCCGGGACTGCGGGCCCCCGCCGCGAGGCGACGCCCGAGGAACGAGAGCGCTGGCTGCGGCGGGTTCGGCCCCTTCGGCGGCTGGCAGGCCACCGGCACCTGTGGGGCCGCCTGGAGTACGTGCGCGACCTGACCTTCGACCGTGTCGTCCCGGTGCGCATGGGGATCATGACCGACGAGCAGTGACCGCCGCTGCCGGTTGCCCCGGGCGGCGACCACAATCGGAGCCATGACCGTCGCATCCAGGGCTGTTGCCGCCGCCGTCGATCTCGCCGAGCGCCGCCGGGTTCCCGACTCCTGGATCCGGTGGGGTATCCGCCGCGCGGTGGCGGCGCGCCTCTCCCGGGAGCAGAGGGCAGATCCCCTGGACCGCCGCGACTTCTGGGAACGCGCCGCGTCGGGCCCGATCGCCATCCTCCCCGACGTCGCCAACGCCCAGCACTACGAGGTGCCGGCGGCATTCTTCGACCTGGTGCTCGGAAGACGGCGCAAGTACTCGGCGGGCTGGTGGCCGGAAGGCGTCGAGGGCCTCGAAGCCGCCGAGGAGGCCATGCTGGCGATCACCGCGGAACGCGCCGGCATCGCCGACGGCGACTCCATCCTCGACCTGGGATGTGGGTGGGGGTCGTTCACCCTCTGGGCGGCCGAGCGGTTCCCGTCGTCGCAGATCGTCGGGGTGTCCAACTCGGCCGGGCAGCGGGCTCACATCCTCGAGCGAGCGTCCGCGTCGGGCCTGGACAACGTGGAGGTGGTCACCGGCGACGTGAACCACTACCAACCCGGGAACACGTTCCGCAGGATCGTGTCGGTCGAGATGCTCGAGCACGTCCGCAATCACCCCGAGCTGCTCCGGAGGATGCGCTCCTGGCTCACCGACGACGGTTCCGTCCTCATCCACGTCTTCGCACACCGCCGCTACGCCTACCCGTACGAGCCGGGCGGTCCCGGGTCGTGGATGGCGAACACCTTCTTCACCGGAGGGGTGATGCCATCTCGCGGCCTGATCCCCCGATCGGCCGAACCGTGGTTCGATCTGGCCGGGGACTGGTGGTTCGACGGCGATCACTACGCAGAGACCTTGGAGGCCTGGCTCCGCCGGCTGGACGCCCGGGCCGACGAGGCGCGCGCTCTGCTCGCCCCGGCATACGGCCCGGACACCGACCGATGGGTGCAGCGCTGGCGGATCTTCTTCATGGCCTGCGCCGAACTGTTCGGCTTCGCAGGCGGCACCGAATGGGGTGTCGCCCACCACGTGCTCGTCCCACGCTGAGGGCCCGACGGGGAGCAGGGTCGGCGTCCGGCTACCCCACGCCACACCGGCGTCGGCGGCTCACCGACAGCGCCGGACACAGCGAGCCAGGCGCCCGGCCACGAGCACCGCACCTACGGGCCACCACAACCAGGCCAGATCCCCCGGCCCGTCGGGGGCGTCCTCGCGCCACAGCGGGGTGATCCGTAGCAGACGATACGAAGCGGTGGCCGCGTCGAGGTCTTCGTCGCCGAGACGGCGGGGATGGAGGCCGATCAGCGGTGCTGCGAAGCCCGAGTCCACGAGGACCTTCCGCATCAGGTGGAGCCGGCGAGGATCGTCCGACGCGTCCTCCGCGTGCGCAGACCAGCGCCCGTCCGGGAGCCACACGGCGATGTCGGGCCGGGCCAGCACGTTCCGGTACCAGTCGGTGTGCGGGCCGAAGCCGACCACGCAGTACACACGGCCCGCGTCTCGGGTGAAGTTGACCGGGGTCCGATAGCGGGCCCCCGACCTGCGGCCCACGTGCTCGATCACCATGAGCCTCCCGAACCCGCCCGGCCAGAGATCGGCGGTCCACCCCAGCCCCAGCCGCCATATGAGCAGCATGCCGGGGTTCATTCGCCGCAGGCCGCGGCGGAAGGCCTCGAGCACCTTCGGGTCGAGGATCTGCTCGTATCGGGCGGCCACGCCGGCTCGTGCCACGGACCCTCCTGGGGCAACTCCGCTCGCCCCCGACAGCCGACTGAGAAGCGTCGTCTCCTGCAAGTGCCGAAGGGCACGAATCGCGCTGCCTGCACGAAGCCGCGCGGATCGCGAGGATGTTCCCATGCCCCTGGAGATCCGCGGCGAACGCGTCCGGCTGCGCCGGTTCGCCGAGGCCGACATCCCCGAGATGCTCCGGCTGGTCGCCGACCCTGGGTTCCACGGCGCAGTCGAGGAGATGGGGACCTCAGAAGCCGACGTCCGCGCGTATCTCGACGAGAAGTCGGGGTACGGCGACTTCGAGACGGGCAAGGTGTTCGACCTGGCCGTCGAGCTCCTCGACGGGCCCGTGATCGGCATGGTCTCGCTGGTGCGCCGCCTGGCGGACCAAGGCGAGGTGGGGTACGCCCTGCACGGCGACCATCGGGGTGCCGGGTACGCGACCGAAGCCGCCGGCCTGCTGGTCGACCATGTGTTCGAGGCCTTCGGCTTCCACCGCGTCTACGCCTGGCTCCCTGCCGGCAACACCGCGTCGGCGGCGGTGGCCCGGCGGCTCGGGTTCCGCCTCGAGGGCACCCTGGTCGAGGCGGCCGACATGGGCGAGCCCCGCGACGACGTGCTCCACTTCGGGCTGCTGCGCAGGGAGTGGGAGGAGCGCCGCTCGTGAGCAGCCGCAGCGCAGGCGCGGCGCTGCGGTCGGGATCGCTCGACCCGACCAGCCGCGTCTACCGGTTCCTCCGTGGCGTTCCCACCTGGGTGCTCTGGGGCCTGGCGGTGCTCTGGTCGATCCCGTCGGTGAGCCTGGTCGTCTCGACCCTGCATCTCCGCGACGACCAGTACAGCGGCTTCTGGACTGCCTTCACATCGGGCACCGAGGGTTGGACCCTCGACATCTATCGCTACGTCCTCCAGCTCGAATCGACCAACTCGTTCACCGACGGCATGCTCAACTCGGTGGCGATCGCCGTGCCCGCCACGCTGCTGCCGCTCGGGATCGCCGCCGCAGCCGCCTACGCCTTCTGCTGGCTCGAGTTCCGGGGACGCCGCGCCTTGTTCATCACCGTCGTCGCGTTCATCGCCATCCCGTTCCAGGTGTCGCTCATCCCGCTGCTCCAGCTGTACGTCGGCGGGGCCCACTTCACGATCCTCGGCCGCACCCTCACCGTGTTCCCCGACCTGGACCTCAACGGGACCATCACCGCGGTGTGGCTCACCCACGTCGGCTTCGCCTTGCCGTTCGGGATCTTCCTGATCCACAACGCCATGGCCCGGCTGCCCCGGGACATCATCGACATGGCCCGGCTGGATGGGGCGAGTGAGCTGCGCATCTTCGCCCGCATCGTCCTGCCCCTCACCGTCCCGGCGCTCGCCGCGTTCGGGATCCTGCAGTTCCTCGTGGCCTGGAACGACTACCTCGTGGCCGTGACCATGATCGGCTTCAACACCGACGCCATGCCCGCGGTGGTGAAGTTCTCCGGGGGGATCATGCCGGGAGGAATCGTCGAGGGTGCCTCCGTGGTGATGCACTCGGCCGTCTCGATCGTGCTGTTCCTGGCCATGCAGCGCTACTTCGTGCGCGGGCTGCTGGCCGGCTCCACCGACGGATGAGACAGCCCGGGGCGCCTGCCCTTCCCTGCCCCGGAGCCGGGCGCGCTCTCGTACGCCGCTACGCTGACCGGCCATCACCCTCGGCGGATACACAGTGCCGGCTCCCGACGTCATCACCACCGAACGCCTCACCACCCGGGCGTTGACGCTCGCCGACGTCGACCCGTGGATGGGGTTCATGCTCGGCGACGGCTCCCTCGACTACCTGCCGTTCGTCACCGCCACCCGCGAGGGCAGCGAGTGGTGGATCCGCCGCCAGTTGGGCCGGTACGAGCAGGACGGGTGCGGGCTCATGGCGGTGCTGCGACGGGACTCGGGTGAGCTCGTCGGGCAGTGCGGGCTGCTCCGCCAGGAGGTCGCGGGCAGGCCCGAGCTGGAGGTCGGCTACCACCTGCTGCCGCCCGCCAGGGGCTTCGGCTTCGCGACCGAGGCGGCACGCGCCTTTATCGCCCACGCGCTCGGTTCCGGGATGTCCGACGGCCTGGTGTCGATCATCCACGCCGGCAACGTCGCGTCGCAGCGCGTGGCGCAGCGTCTCGGCATGGTCCGGGAATCCCGGACGGAGATGTACGAGGCGCCGCACTACGTCTACCGAACGGTGGGCCAGACCGTCTGAACCGGACGGCGTCCGGTTCAGCCTTCGTCCAGCAGTTCGCCGGGATGAGGGGGCACGTCGACGGCGTGCTCCTCGAGGACGCCGAGCGGGATGATGCGCAGCGCTCGCTCGTGTGTCGCGGCGAGCACGACGGGCGCGGCGGCACCGTCTTGGTAGGCGCGCAGCCAGTTCCGGGCGGTGACACACCATCGGTCGCCGGGATGCAGCCCGGGGAACCGGAACCGCGGGACCGGCGTGGTCAGGTCGTTGCCGATGAGCCGCTGGTGCTCCAGGAATTCGGCGGTGACGACGGCACACACCGTATGGCTGCCGCGGTCCTCGTCGGACGTGCGGCACGAGCCGTCCCGGAACCATCCGGTCACCGGGTCCACTCCGCACGGCTCCAGCAGACCACCCAACACGTTTCGCTCGGCCACGGCCTGAGTATCCCAGGCTCGAACCGTCTCCCGGAACCCGGGATGGCCGCCGGCCGCAGTTCACGTCGCGATCACGGCAGCGCCTGCTTCTGGTCATGACGGCGCCTCACGCTCGCGTCCCTGCGCTCCTGCCACTGATTCGGGTGCGCAACAGACGGGGAGGAGGCCCGACCGCCTCCTCCCCGCATTCGCAGTGCCGTAGCTCCGCGCCACCTATCAGGCCGCGGCGACCTCCATCGTCGCCTCCACGACCGCGTCGAAGGCCTCCGAGTCGGCCCTCATCAGATCGACGGCGGCCGAGCCCTCGAGCAGCGTGACGTCGCAGGGACAGCCGTGCTCGCTCAGCGCCTCACCGAACGCCACCGACTCGCCCGGCGGCACGTCGTACCAGAGCACGTCGTCGTCCACTCCGTGGATGAGCCGGACGGCCAGATCGGGGTTGTCGTCCAGGTGGGTGTACGGGTCGATGGCCGCGTACAGCTCCGGGTCCTCGTCCTCGAGATACCGGTGATCGACCATCAGGTAGTCGGATTCCCTGACGTAGTCGTAGGCGCCCTCGAAGCCGACGAACGCCTCCACGTGAGCCGACCCGCCCTCGACGGCGCACGGGCCGGGGAACGAGTCCCCTGCGAGGGCGACCACCGACGCCACCGAAGCACCCATCGAGTTGCCCACGATCACGATGTTGCCGGGATCGCCGCCGTACTCGGCGGTGTGAGCGTCTGCATAGCGGACCGCGCAGGCCGCCTGCTGGATCGCGGTGATGAACGGCACGGAGTCGTCGATGTCGATCACGAACACGACCGCGCCCTGCTCGGCGATCGTCTGGGCCAGGGGTTGGAAGCTCGCCTTGGATTGCTGGCCCACACCCGGCACGACGACCACCGACGGCCACTCGCCCGGCGCAGTGGGCGCCCAGATGTCCATCCTGCGAAAACTCCCGGTGCCCGTGTAGTCGATCCCCGGAGTCCGCCGAACCTCGACGACGCCCGTTTCCCCCACGTCGCTCGATGGTGCCGTGGTCTCGGCTTCGGCGGTGCCGTCGTCGTCACCGCAGGCGGCGACCACCACCATCAGGATGAAGACGACGAGAAGGACGAAACGAACCGAACCCCTGGTCATCGGGGTCTGACGTGCAGGCACTAGCCCTCCTGACCGCGCCCCCTCCCGTCGGACGCAGCCCCCTCCTGCCTTCAACCGTAGCCCACGTGGGTCGGGAGTGGCGAGGTCGCACGGCGGGCTCCGAGCGGAAGCCCGGATCCGGC
>CAYXHU010000072.1:0-7190 GCA_964464675.1 uncultured Acidimicrobiia bacterium | reverse complement strand
CGCCGAACGCCTCGTCGAGCACCTTCGCCACCACGGCGACACAGTTGGTCGTGCACGAGGCGTTGGAGACGACGTGGTGGGCGGCCGGGTCGTAAGCGGAGAGGTTCACGCCCAGGACGAGCGTGACGTCCGCGTCGTCGGAGGGCGCGGAGACGATCACCTTCCTCGCCCCGGCTTCGAGGTGGCCGGCAGCATCGGCGCGGCTCCGGAACACCCCAGTCGACTCGATCACAACGTCGGCGCCGAGGTCGCCCCAGGGGATCGCCTCCGGGCGGTCCACGGAGAACCCGGGAATCGAGGCTCCGGCCAGATGGAGCCGGGAGTCGCGCTCCTCGAGCGGCCCGGGGAACGGTCCGTGCACCGAGTCGTGTCGCAGCAGGTACGCGAGGTCTTCGAGGTCGGCGAGGTCGTTGACCCCGACCACCTCCACGTCCTCGCGGTGCACCGCGCTGCGAAACGCACAGCGCCCGGTGCGGCCCAATCCGTTGATGCCGATCCGAACGACGTCCATGGACCACCTCCTGGGTCGACCGGAACGTTCCCCGCACCGGGACGTCCCAAACATGCACGCAATGACCTGCGGCGAAGGCGCCGCTTGCCAATATGGGACGTCGAGGAGGCACACCGGTGAGCACGTCGCTCGAACTCCCGCCGAACGTGCTGGCGCCGTCCACCGCCCGGCGCTGGGTCGAGTCCCAGGGCACGGTGCCCGCATCGCGCCTTCCCGACGTCGTGCTCCTCGTGAGCGAGCTGGTGACCAACGCGGTGCGGCACGGGCCGCCGGAGAGCACGATCGAGCTGAGCATCACCGCATCCCGGGGCCGGCTGCGGGTCGACGTCGTCGGGGGAAGCGACTATCGACCCGGGCGCGGCGGGCCCGGGTCGGGCGGCGGCGGGCTGGGACTGAGGCTGGTCGAGATCCTCTCGGATCGGTGGGGTGTCGCCCCGGGGCCGCCCACCGCGGTCTGGTTCGAGATCGAGATGCTCTAACTCGACGATCCGTCCGAGGTGCCTTCGATCATCGCCCGCAGCTCCGACAGCGACCTCGCCAGTAGCCGGGACACGTGCATCTGCGACACGCCGACCCGTTCGGCGATCTCCGACTGGCTGAGGTCCTCGAAGAACCGGAGGTAGAGGATCCGCCGCTCCCGCACCGGCAGGTGCTCGACGACGGTCGCCAGGTCCGCCCACTCGGCGGCTCGCGACAAGCCAGGGTCGTGGTCGGGGAGGGCGTCCATCAGCCGCAGCGCCTCCTCGTCTCCGACCGGGGCGTCCAGGGACGCGGCGTCGAAGGAGCGCCGAGCGAGCAGAGCCCGGGCGACCTCCGAGCGGTCCGACTCGAGCGAGTCGGCGAGCTCGTCCAGTGTCGGCTCCCTTCCCTCCTGCTGAGCGATCTCGGCGGTGACCCGGCCCGCCTCCAGGCCGAGTTCTTGCAGGCCGCGGGGAACACGCAGGGACCACCCTGCATCACGCAGATGGCGCTTCAGCTCCCCTTCGATCGTTCGGGCCGCGAACGTCGTGAACTTGACCCCCCTGTCCAGGTCGAAGCGTTCCAGCGCCTTCACCAAACCCACGAGCGCCACCTGGTCGAGGTCGTCCCGCTTGACTTGGGCCTTCACGAATCGCCGAGCCAGCGCGCGGGCAAACCCCTGGTACCGGTCGACCAGCTCGTCGCGGGCCTGCCGGTCGCCCGCGTCGGCCAGCACGAACAGATCCTCCTCGCGGAGGGTTCCCGGCAGCGAGTGGGATATGGCGAGGCGAAACCCCCCGGTGGAGCCCGTGACGAACCAGTCGGAGGCGATGCGCTCGAAGAGCGCCTCCGACAACTCGTCGAGCGGATCGATCCCCTCAGGGCCGCGCGCTTCGGCCTCGAGGCCGTCGGGGACCCTCCGAACCTCGAGGGTCACCGGTGATCGGCCCTCGCAACTCACCGCGGCGATCAACTCACTGACGAGGACGCGCAGATCGACCCGGTCTGCACTGCGCAGCCCGGCGGCCACCTCGTCGAGCGCTTCCCGCGCCGTCCTGGAGGCCCCCGGATCGGCGGGCAGTTCCAGGTAGACGATGGGGCGGTCGCCGCCGGTCATGTGCCGAGGTCGGCGACCGAGGCCACGGTCACGAACGACTCGGTCAGCCCGGCGAGCACGAGCAGCCGTTGCACCACGGCGCTCGGGGCGACGAGCGCAAACCGATCGCTCGACTCCCGGCACCCGATCAGGGCGCGTACCCCCGTCGAGTCGATGAAGCCCACCTCCGACAGGTCGAGCGCCAGCGGACCGTCCACCGAATCGACCCGCGATTCCAGGGTGGGCGTCGTCGCCATGTCGAGGTCGCCTCGAACACGCGCCACGGTCCACCGACCGTGGCGCGACGTGTCGATCTGCAGGGGTGCCGGCGCCATCACTGCCTCCGTCGCCACGAGACTAGGCGCACCCCGGGCTTGCCGTGCGAGACGAGGCCGGCCCGGTTCCTCAGGCCGACAGCCGCACGGCCAGCACGACCGTGTCGTCGGCGCGCAGCCGGGCGCCGGCCTCCCGCTGCAACAGACGGCCGACGAGGCCGTCGAGTGGGTCGGTGCCCAGGGCGGCGACGACCTCACGGAGCTCGGTTGCGAGTGCCGCAGGCGTGTCGGCGCGGCCCGCCTGGAGGCCGTCCGTGTACGCGACGAACACCGAGCCCGGCTCCAGGCGCACCGTGAGGCCGGGCCGCGGGCCGAAACCCTCCCCCGTCCCGACGACACGCTCCCTCCCCTCGTCGATCGGCCGGGCCGTGTCGCCCGGTGCCCAGATCCACGGTGACGGCAGACCGCCGTTCGCCAGCCTCAGCTCGCCGGCCGCGGGATCGATGGTCGCGACGAGCACCGAGATGACCGCCGGCGGGTGCTCGGAATACCGACGCACAACGCGAGCGTCCAGACCTTGGAGACATGCGACCGGATCCGCGCCGTCGGCCATCAGGTCCCTCAGGATCTGGCGCGCCGCGATCATCTCCGGCGCGCTCCGCACCCCGTGGCCGGCAACGTCGCCCACCGCAACAGAAACGCGTCCCTCGGGCGTCTCGACGGCGTCGTACCAGTCGCCGCCCAGCGGGACGCCTGCCCATGCGGGCTCGTAGCCGCCGGCCACTTCGACGGAGCCGCCGAGGAGCCCGGGGGACTCGAGCAGCTCGCCCCGGAGTTCTGCCACGAACTGGTGCTCGAACATCCTCAGCCGGGCACGCTCCAGCGCCAGCCCGCACAGGTCGGCGGTGATACGCAGCGACTCCCGTTGCGAGCGGCCGAGCCGCTTGCGCCTGCGCCAGAGGAACCCGATCACGCCGAGAGGTCCGCCGCTGGTCCCCAGCGGGTACAGGGCCACCGAGCGCATGCCGAGATCCTCGACATCGCGTGCCGGGCCCGGATACTCGGCGAACCCCTCGCCCCCGGCGATCACCACGGGGCGCATCTCCCGCAGAGCGTCGACGAGCGGGTGCCGAACGTCGATGCCGACGCCGTTCCACCCGGAGAATGCCCGCCGAGCATCAGCGGAGCCCGCGAACACGCGTAGCCTCCGGCCCCCCACCTCAGGGAGCGCCAGCACCACGAGATCGGCCTCGGCGGGACCCCCGGCCTCCCGGAGCACCGTAGACACAGTGTCGTCGAATCCGCCTGCAGTCGCCAGCTCTGCCGCAAGCCTGCGGAATGTCCCGGCGAGTCTCTGGATCACGGCCGCTCCCCCGCGCTGCGGCAATCGTACTGGGCGGCGCCCCGGCCGCCCCGGAGAAGATCACTCCTCCAGGCGGGCGAGGCCGGGCCGCGCGTCGTCGAGCGCCTGGCCGGGGATCCCCTCGGCCGACCAGGGGTCCTGCTTCTGGCCGAGCCGCCGGAAGATGTTCGCGACGGTGTAGGACTGCGGCTCGGTCGTGCCGAGCTCGCTCCAGTCGATCGGTGCAGCGACAGGCGCACCGGATAGTCCTCGTACCGCATACGGCGCCACCGTCGTCTGGGCGTACGCGTTGCGCAGGTAGTCGAGGAACACGCGCCCGGCTCGCCGGTCGATTCGGTGCTCCACGGTGAGCGTCTCCGGGTGGCGGGCGGCCAGGACTCGGGCGCAGCGGCGGGCGAAGTCCCGCACCTCGTCGAACCCGAGCACCCCGTCGAGCGGGACGACGACATGGAATCCTGAAGACCCGGTCGTCATGACGCCCGCCCGAAGCCCGAGGTCGTCGAGCAGCGCGCCGGTCGCCTCGGCGGCGGACCGCACCGGGGCGGGCCCGCTGCCCTCCGGCGGATCCAGGTCGAAGACGAGCCGGTCGGGCCGGTCGAGATGCTCGACGGTGCTCAGCCACACGTGCGGTGTGATGCACGCCTGCTCGGCCAGGTAGACGAGGGTCGCGGCGTCCTCGCACACCACTCGGGTGGCGTCGCCCTCCTCCGTGCTCACCGTGACGGTCCTGATCCATTCGGGGAAGTGGCCGGGAGCGTCCTGCTGGTAGAAGCCGGGGGCGCCCACGCCGTCGGGGAACCGGTGCATCGTCACCGGCCGGCTCCGCACGTACGGGACCATCACCTCGGCGATCCGGCGGTAGTACTCCACGAGGTCGGCCTTGGTGATCCCGCTCTCGGGGAACAGGACCTTCCCGGGGTTGCCGACCTCGATCGACCGGCCGCCGGCCTCGACCTTCATGCCGCATCCTCCCGCACGACGTCCGTGGGCGGCTTGTCGCGCCGCAGCCCCAGATACCGGGGATGGCGCAGCTTGCCGCCCTCGGTCCACTCTGTGAAGCCGACCTCGGCGACGAGCTCGGGAGCCACCCAGTGCACACCGGTGACCGGCGTGTCACCGCGGTCGAACGGCGGATCCCCCTGTTCGAGCGCGTGCATGCGATCCCCCAGATCGGCCAGCGTCTCCCGGTCGAACCCGGTCCCGACCTTCCCGGCGTACACCAAATGACCGTCTCGGTAGTGCCCGACGCGGATCGCTCCGAACCGGTGCCGTTCGCCGCCGGGTTCTGTGAATCCTCCGATCACGAGCTCCTGACGGGCGACACACTTGAGCTTCAGCCACGACCGCGAGCGCCGGTTGACGTACCGAGCCGCGGCGTCCTTGGCGATGAGGCCCTCCCATCCCCGCGAGCACGCCTCCTCGAAGAACTCCTCCCCGTTCGCGTTGCGGTGCGGCGCGAACCTGAGCGGGGCATCGAACTCGAAGAGGGCGCGGAGCACACGCTTGCGGTCCCGTTGGCGGAGGGACGTGATGTCGAAACCGTCGACGTGGAGGACGTCGAACAGGTAGTAGAAGATGGGGACCCCCGCCGCCTTCGCCTCCTCGCGATCCTCGATCTGCATGCGCTGCTGCAGGCGGGCGAAGCTGGTCACGCCCCCGTCGAAGGCGACGACCTCGCCATCGACCACGAACCGCTCCGACCGGCCGGCGAGCAGCGGCTCGGCCAGCTCCGGATAGGTCTCGCCGAGTTCGCGACGGTTCCGGGACAGGAGGCGAATCCCGTCCCCGTCCCGGAATGCGAGGCACCGTTCCCCGTCCAGCTTCCGCTCGAACACCCACTCGGGGTCGGAGAACGGCTCCCCGGCCAGGGTCGCCAGCATCGGCTCCTGCCATTCGGGGACTTCCTCCTGCAGGCAGTCGCGGCGCGCTCCGAGCGTCTCCAGCACCGTGGCGAGTTCGCTCCGTCCCATCGCGGGTCCGGCCTACCCGTCTCGCGCCGGCACGAAACGACGGAGGTTTGGCGAGGTGCCCGGAGGGGTAGCGGCTCCCCATGAGATCGGCCCCGACCCTGGTCGTCTGCGCTGCCGCAGTCGCCGCCGTGATCGTGCTGGTCCTCGTCCGCATGTCGAGGCGCCGCCGGCAGGCGCGGCAGGAGCCCGGCCGCTCGATCGTCGACGAATGGGGAGTCGAGTCGTTCCCCGCCAGTGATCCGCCCCAGAACTGGTAGCGGAGGAAGCCGGGCCCACCTACCCCACTGCACCCGCCAGTTCGTCGAGTCCCTCACGCACGGCCGCAGCCACTACTTCGTCCGCGTCCACCGGGACCAGCACCGTGGACACGCCCGGCGGGTTGAGCCGGACCGCGACATCGACGGAGCTGGCCGCCTCCCCTGCCGGGTGCAACGTGAAGGCGACCTCTCCCGTGTACGGTCCGAACGGACCGGTGACGACCACGCGGCCCACGGGCTCGCCGACCACGCCGACCCGCTCGGTGCTCTCGGGCATGGCCTCGGGGTGCTCCGAGCCCACCAGCCGGACGAGCGGACCGCTCCACAGCCCGAGCTGCTCCCGTGCCGACAGGTGCTCGTACAGCGTCCCGACCGGGACGGGGACCTCGAGTCCTTCGATGGTGGACACGATCGTCGTAGACATGTCCCGCTGCTACCCCTTCGCTGCCTTCCCAAAACCTCTGCTTCCGTGCCGGTCAGCCGTCCGAGTCGGCCGCTTCGGCCTGCTTCTCGATCCGACGATCCAGGATGCGGAGAAACGCGAGCACCACCAGCGCGACCCCGGTCGCCAGCGAAGCCTCCGCAAGCCTCCCCAACCCGACGGCCACGCCGATCGCCGCCACGACCCAGAGATTCGCCGCCGTCGTGAGGCCCCGCACCGTGGCTCCCCGGCGGAAGATCACCCCGGCTCCGATGAAGCCGATCCCGGTGACGACCTGTGCGGCGACCCGCGCAGGATCCGCCCCCGGGAAGTCGAGCGACACGAGGGTGAACACCGCGGCGCCCATGCCGACCAGCATGTGGGTGCGAAGCCCAGCGGATTTCTGCCGGGCCTCGCGTTCGAACCCGAGGACGCCCGACAAGGCCAGCGCCAGAGCGATCCTGACAGGCCAGTCCCAGTTCATGCGCCGGCCGGCGTGGGATTCCTCGTGCCCTGATGGCCCCGCGTCATCTCTTCACCTCCCGGGAGGCCCTACCCGCGAAGCGCGGACCGCAAACCCGTCAGCCGGGACCGCCGGGCGGTCCCGCGGAATGGGTGGCGTGGCTGGTCAGCACGGCGGCGGCCTCGTCGGGACGACCCTTGGGATCGACGATCAGCAGGACCTCGCCCTCGGTGCCGCCGAGATGGGACCAATCCCGCGTCACCCTGCGCTGCGGGTGGCCGAGGACCAGGCCGACGTACGAGCCGAGCATCACGCCGGCGACCACGCCGACGCCCGCCATCGCGAACACGATCCCCGGCGTGCGCGAGGGCCACA